>NZ_KV794875.1:7008-38083 GCF_001808875.1 Neisseria sp. HMSC064E01 | reverse complement strand
TTGTCTATTGTCGGCACTACATGGGTCATCACTTCGTTTGTCGCCGCTTCGTGTGTGAAATGGCAGACACGGCCGACTTGATAACCCATTGCCATTAACCGCCTTTGCGTACTGCTTTGATAATCAGACCAACAACGACCATTGCAGCAGCAACACCGATTACAACCGCACCAATAGACGAAACGCCTTCTTTTGCGCCTGACAATTCAGCTTTGGCGGCTGTAATCAATGCGCTGTCTTCCGCCATTGCAGGCAAAGACATGATGGCAACGGAAGCACCGGCGACGGCGTATTGCAGTTTTTGTTTCAGGTTCATTTTGTTTTCCTTTACGAAATGTTGATAAATTTGGTTTTGCGGGCTTTATGAAAGGGTTTTTCAGACCGCCCGCCGAGTCTGAATCTTTAAAATTCAGTCTTTCAAAAATCCGAATACGACAAATTCGTATTGGTTGCCAATTTCTTCCAAGCCTGCGTTAATCGCTTCTTCGAAGTCGTAGAAATAATCGGCATTGGTGATTAATTTGGTATGTCCGATGTCACCCGTTTCAGGGGAGAGATACAGAAAGTCCCCTGTTGATACGGACTGGACAACATAGACTTTCTGCATTCAATCAGCCTTTCTTAACGGGTTGGAAACCGATGACTTTCAGTTTTTGAGTCTTGCCCGTAGTGACGATTTCTACGTTCAGGTTTGCTTCGATCGGAAATTGGGCGTTTCGGAACTGCTCGAAATTGGCAGAGCCGCCGAAATCGTATTCAGTGGTAGAGCTGCCCAATGCGTTGCCTTGGGAGCTGTCTAAGGGTGTGGCGACAATCAGGCGGCAATAGTCGAAGTTCTTGCCTTCGATTTGTCCGTTGAATTTTTTAACGCCGACGATGTGGCCTTGAAGTTGAATGTTCATTTTTTGGTTTCCTTGTGTGATTAAACGTCTTTGCGGGCAGACGCTTTAAGCCCATGAAATCGGTAGTCTTGAGAATTTGTCGTAGATGAAGTTGTTGTAGCTTTCTTCATTGGTGACGTGTTTTTGCTGCTCAAGCTGCTTTTCCAGACGCGCGTAATATTCGTACATGTCGTAATGGTCTTTGTACGGCTTGAATGCGGTCTGCTCATGAATGGCTTGGGCTTTCAAAAAGGCGCAATCATAGGCTTCGGGAGCTAAAGCCTTGGGCAGCTTGTGATGATTCGGCTCAATCAATTCAAACAGTTTGGCTTTGTCCAGTTTAGGGAAGATGAATTTCAGACCGTTGGCCGCGCGTCCGAACTGCTTTTTCACCCATTCAAGGTAACGGTCGGCTGAAATGACCTTATCTTCCTTAACCGCGTGTATGCGCGTTGCCTTTTGGGCGAAGCGTTCGCAAATCGGATATGCACCGCCGAAATATTCGCCCGGATTCTGCAAAACTTCGAAAGGGATAACGATGTCTTTTGCTTTGAATTCAATTTCAAATCGTGTCCATGTGCTTGTTTTATCGCCCAATTGCTTGCCTTTTTCATAGACGCGGACGTACTTGGACGATTCACGGGAGCCGATACCGTAGGTCTTGCCTTTGGTCATTTTGGCTTCGTCGTCTTCTTCCCAGTCTGAACCCAAACATTCGCCTTTGGGTTTGACGTGATGGCAGGTAAACAGACCTTTATTGCGGTCTTCACGAGCTTGGTTCGGGCTGTATTCGCCGTTGAAAAAGTCTTTGGCTACGTCAACACGGGTAATTTTTGGGCGGATTGCATTGGTCAGGAATGCGAAAAGTCGGGATTCCCAGCCTTCTTTTGCGACGCCGCAACCGGTGCCGGTCAATTCGAAAAGGATTGTATTTTGTTGACCGCCGAAGTGAACGCGACCGTACAGGGCGTCTTCCGAACCCATCAACCAACAACGCTCATAGAAACGACCGCCCGAACCTTTGGACTCTTTGTAGATACCGAAACCGAAAACTTCTTCGGCAAGCATGGACGCGGCGCGGATGAAATCTTCGTCTTCCAACAGGCTTACACGGACACCGTATTTGTCGAAAAAGGTTTTTTCGTGGAATGAAAAGCTGATTTGGTCGATAAAGGCGGAATCGGATACACCGCGACGGAGCGGAACGCCTAATAGGTTTCCTTTACCGTCCAAAATGTATGTTTCGTAACATTCAAAGGCTTCTTGAAATGCGCCGGCGTCTTCGGTTTCTGTACCCCCCCCCTGTTAGATAAGGGGGGAAGATTTGAAGCGTCTGCCGCCGCCTTGCCGTCCGCTGGCGCGTCCGCCATGTCGGCGGCAAACGCTTTCTTGATATCTTCCATCTTGTCTTTCATAGCGGTATCCCTTAAACGACGGGCAACAAAAAAGCCCTGTTACTTTCAAAGTAAAAGGGCGTTAAATATTGTTAGCCGTCCCTTTGGGATGGCAATATATAAGGTCGTCTGAAAAGGTTTTCATCGTGAAAACCGAATTTCAGACGGCCTTTGTTTGTCCGTGTTCCCAGCGTATAATCGGCGCGTGATTTTCGGGCTGACAAAACATGGCGGCTGTACGCGGTCATCCCCGAAAAAGATAAAGGACATTCCCACCATGCAAATCATTCATACCATTAAAGAATTACGCGAATGGCGCAAAAACGCAGGCAGCGTTGCCTTTGTTCCGACTATGGGCAACCTGCACGAAGGTCATCTTGCCCTCGTTCGCGAAGCCAAAAAACGCGCCGACAATGTCGTTGTCAGCATTTTCGTCAACCGCCTGCAATTCGGGCAGGGCGAGGATTTCGACAAATACCCGCGCACCTTGCAGCAAGACGCAGACAAACTCGCCAATGAAGGCGTGGCCGTCGTGTTCGCACCCGACGAAAAAGAGCTGTATCCCAATGTTGAGCAACGTTTCAACGTCGAACCGCCCAACCTTCAAAACGAATTGTGCGGCAAATTCCGCCCTGGGCATTTCCGCGGCGTGGCTACCGTCGTCAGCAAACTGTTCAACATCGTCCAACCCGATACCGCCTGTTTCGGCAAAAAAGACTATCAGCAGTTGGCGATTATCAAAGGCTTTGTCGAAGACCTGAACTTCAATATCGACATCGTTCCTGTCGATACCGGCCGCGCTGCCGACGGACTCGCGCTTTCCAGCCGCAACCAATACCTCAGCGAAGCCGAACGCGCCGAAGCCTCGCGCCTGTACCGCGAATTGCAGCGCGTCGCCGACGAACTCAAAAACGGCAATCTCGATTACGTCGGATTGGAAACGGAAACCGTCCACCGACTGACCGAGGCAGGTTGGGTAGTCGATTACGTCGAAATCCGCCATGCCGAAAGCCTCGCCGTCGCACGCACCGGCGACAAAGCCCTTGTCGTCCTCGCCGCCGCCCGCTTGGGAACAACGCGCCTGATTGACAACTTGGAAGTCAGCTTGGCTTGAGCGTTGGAATAGAAAAAGGTCGTCTGAAAACCGGTTTGGGTTTCAGACGACCTTTTTGTTTGGAGAGCGTTTTACATCTGCACCAAGCCGTTGACTGTGATGCTGATTTCTTCTGAGCCGGGAGAGGGAGCTTGGATAGCGTTGTTTTCGTCGCTTGCCGCACTTCTAACAATAGCGGATTCGGCACTCATCATTTTGGTACGGGCGAAACCTAAACGGTCGTCGATGGAGCGGTTGCCGATGTGGCCTAAATTGAGTTTGACGATTTTGTAGTTGGAAAAGCCGAGTGTTTTCGCCAAATCTTGCGCGCGGTCTTTGAAGCGCAGGATGGCGGCTTTGCTGACTTGATCGACGGCGGCTTCGCGTTTTTCTTTGGAGATGCTGAAGCCGATGTGGTCGAGAGTGGCAGATTGCAGCGTCTCGTCAGTCAGGCGGTTGATGGCGTCAAAGTCTTTGCTTTCGACTTTGAATGAAGCAACTTCTTCCCAGCCTGTTTGGATGCGTTTGCCGTTGTTGTTGTATTCATGGCGCGGGCTGGCACTGCGGCTGAGGAGCTCGGCTTGGAGTTTGTTGTTTTGTACGGCTTTATTGAAGTCGTTGAATTTTTTCTGAAATGCTTTGTTAACCGTGGCGCGGTCTTTGCCTTCGGCATTGATGCTGAAGTGGGCGGTCATGGTATCGCGGGTTATTTCGAGATTGGCGGATTCGGCAAATTCGACCATGTTGTAATGAAGGGTGTCGGTTTCGGCTGCGACGGGCAGGGCGGTTGCAAGCGCAAGAGCGGCAAGGATGGGGCGTAACATGGATTTTCCTTTTGGTATCGGATGTGGAAACGGATGATATTGGATAATTTGTGTCAGGTCGTCTGAAAGTACGGTTTCGACGAAGTTAAAAAAGGTTTTGACTTTACTGCAACCGGTTTCAGACGACCTTTGACAGTGTTAGCCGAAAAAGCCCATTTTGACTTGGATGAGTTTTTCGAGTTCGGGTAAGACACGGCGGCGGGAGACGAAGAAGATGATATGGTCGCCGTCTTGAACGAGGACGTCGGTGTGGTGTCCCATGATGACTTCGCCTGTTTCGGCGCGGACAATGGCGGCGATGTAGCAGTCGCCCGGCCATTTAATGCCGCTGATACGCCTGCCGACGATGGCGGAGGTGTTTTTGTCGCCGTGGACGACGACTTCAATGGCTTCGGCAGTACCGCGTCTGAGTGGGTGGACGGCAACGATGTCGCCTCGGCGGATGTGTGCAAGGATGGAGCCGATGGTGATGAGGTGCGGCGACACGACGATGTCGATTTTGTTGCCTTCGAGCAAATCGACGTAGCTGGAGCGGTTGACGATGGTGACGACGCGCTTGGCGCCGAGGTTTTTCGCCAATAGGCTGGACATGATGTTGTTTTCGTCATCGTTGGTCAGGGCGCAGAAGACGTCGATTTCGTCGATGTATTCTTCGTCCAGTAGGGTTTCGTCGGTGGCGTTGCCTTGCAGGACGAGGGTGTTGTCGAGGTTTTCGGCGAGCCACTCGGCGCGGCGGGGGTTGTATTCGACGATTTTGATGTCGTATTTGGATTCGAGCTGCTTGGCGAGGCGGTAGCCGATGTTGCCGCCGCCGGCAATCATGATGCGGCGGGTGCGCGCTTCTTTGGGACGCAGTTCGCGCATGATGGTGTTGACGCTGTTGGTGTCGGCGGCAAAAAGTACCTCGTCGCCTTCAATGATGACGGTTTGCGGCGTGGGGACGATGAGGCGGTTGTTGCGGTATATGGCGCAGATTTGGCAGTCCACGCCTTCGGGGAGGTGTTGGTTGATGTCGGCAATTTCACGGTTGACGAGCAGCCCGCCTTTGCGCGCCTGTACGATGATCATGCGGACTTTGTCGTCAGCAAACCGCAATACCTGCAACGCGCTGGTGTAGCTGAGCAGCCCGACGAGTTGTTCGGTAACGAGTTGTTCGGGGCTGATGGTTTCGGTGATGTCGAAGACGGTAAGGCTGCCGTTTTCCGTATCGTCATTTTCAGGGTAGGGGTATTCCAGATATTCGCTGGAACGCACACGGGCGATGCGGCTGGGAATATTGAAGAGGTCGGCGGCGATTTTGCAGGCGACAATGTTGGTTTCGTCGCTGCGGGTCAGGGCGAGCAGGAGGTCGGAGTCCGCCGCACCCGCCTGTTCGAGGATGAACGGGGATGCGCCGTTGCCGAGTATGGTTTGGACGTCGAGGCGGCTGCCGATGTGTTGCAGGGCTTTTTCGTCGATGTCGATAACGGTAACGTCGTTGCTGGAAACGGAGGCGAGATTTTGCGCGACGGTCGAGCCGACCTGTCCGCTGCCGAGGATGAGGATTTTCACGGTTTGGGCGGGTGGTTTGGTAAGGATGATGGGATTGTATAGTAAAACAAAATAAAAAGGCTACAATGCCATCCTTGCCTTATTGCGGCTGCTCTGAATATACGGGGTCGTCTGAAAAATCGCCGCGCCGGTTTTCAGACGACCTTTTTGCTTAAAACCTTCATCGCCGAAACCTCACAACTCCTTAAAAATCAGCTATAATTGCCGACTATTTTGATTTCGGTATCCCTATTTGAAATGGCACAAAAAATCCAATCCGTCAAAGGCATGAACGACCTTTTGCCCGTCGAACAGAAAGATTTCAAACTGACCGCTGCATTTTGGCAGGCGTTTGAAGATGTGGTCGGCAGCTGGACGCGTGCTTATGGTTATCAGCAAATCCGTACGCCGATTGTCGAGCAGACGGGTTTGTTTGTCCGTTCCATCGGTGAAGAAACCGATGTGGTCGGTAAGGAAATGTACACGTTTTCCGATTCCAACGATTCTTTGAGCCTGAGCCTGCGCCCGGAAGGTACGGCGTCCTGCCTGCGCGCGGTGGTCGAGCATAACCTGCTGTACAACAGCCCGCAAAAGCTGTGGTACATGGGTCCAATGTTCCGCCGCGAACGCCCGCAAAAAGGACGTTACCGCCAGTTTCATCAAGTCGGCATCGAGGCGTTGGGTTTTGAGGGCCCGGACATCGACGCGGAAATCATCGCTATGTCGGCGGATTTGTGGGACAAGCTGGGTATCCGCGATTACCTGACTTTGGAAATCAACAGCTTGGGCAATCGCGAAGAACGTGCGGCGCACCGTGCGGCTTTGGTCGAATATCTGACCCGTTATGAAGACAAATTGGACGAAGACAGCAAACGTCGTCTGAAAACCAATCCGTTGCGCGTTTTGGATTCCAAAAATCCCGATTTGCAGGAAATCTGCAATGCCGCGCCACATTTGACCGATTATCTGGGCGAGGAATCGCGCAATCATTACAGCCGTTTCAAAGCCATGCTGGAAGGCTTGGGCATTGAATACGTCGAAAACCCGCGATTGGTGCGCGGCTTGGATTATTACAACCAAACCGTTTTTGAATGGACGACCGACAAACTCGGCGCTCAGGCGACGGTGTGCGGCGGCGGACGTTACGACGGTTTGATTGAAGAACTCGGCGGCAAGCCCGCTCCGTCCATCGGTTTTGCAATGGGTATCGAGCGTTTGCTGCTGCTGGTTAGCGAATATGGTTCGCTGGAAGTCAATGCCGCACCTGACGTGTACGCCATGCATCAGGGCGAGGGCGCGGATTTGCAAGTAATGAAATACGCGCAAGCCTTACGCGCACAAGGTTTCAACGTGATGCAGCATTCCGGCTATCAAAGCCTGAAAGCGCAAATGAAAAAAGCCGACAACAGCGGCGCGCGCTTTGCCCTGATTGTCGCGCAAGACGAATTGGCGAACGGTACGGTTACGCTCAAAGACATGAACGGCGCACACGGTCAGCAAACCGTCGCCGCCGACGATTTAATCCACACTTTACAACAATGGAAGAACGCATAAATGGCAGCCCATCTCGAAGAACAACAAGAGTTAGACAATTTTAAATACTTTTGGAAAACTACCGGCCGATGGCTGTTTGCCCTGCTGATGGCGGCGGCGTTGGGCTATTTGGGCTATACCATGTATAAAAGCCATAAAGCCTCGAAAAATCAGGAAGCTGCTGCGATATTGGCGAAAATCGTCGATAAAATGCAGGCAAAAGCCTCGCAAGCCGAAGTTAACGCCGATTTGACCAATCTTCAGCAAAACTATTCGGATTCCATTGCCGCCGCGCAAGCGACGCTGATGGCGGCTGCGACTGAATTTGATGCCCGCCGTTACGACGTGGCTGAAGGTCATTTGAACTGGGTGCTGCAAAACCAAAAAGCCCCGCTGGTTCAAGCATTGGCGGCGCAGCGTTTGGGTATTGTCCTGTTGCAGCAGAAAAAATACGATGCCGCGATCGCAGCATTGAACACCAAAGTTGAAGCCGATTTCGAGCCGCTGCTGTTGGAAGCGAAAGGTGATGTTTATGCCGCGCAAAACAAAACCAAAGAAGCCGCGCAAAGCTATCAGCAGGCTTTGGAAAAGCTGCCTAAAGACGCTATCGAACGCGAATTGCTGCAAATGAAGCTGGATTCGCAAAAATAAGGTCGTCTGAAAAATTGAGAGACGTATGCGGCTTGTCGGAATCTTTCCGGCAAGCCTTGTCTGTTTTAATTGTGTTCTACTTTATATAGTGGATTAAAATAAAAATGAGAAAAGGCAGCAATGCAGATAGTACATAAGGGCGTTGGCAACGCCGTAGCATTGCAATTTTCATCCACTATATTTTCAGACGACCCCCTATCCTTTTTAACCCACCGTGTTTTGAAAAACACCTGCTCGTGTTGCAGGTTCGCTTCCGAACCGACACTTGAAACAGAAAGACCCCATCATGAAACCTACCATCGCCCTTGTCGGACGCCCGAACGTCGGCAAATCTACATTGTTCAACCGCCTGACGCGCACCAAAGACGCGCTTGTACACGATCTGCCCGGCTTGACCCGCGACCGCCATTACGGACACGGCAAAATCGGCAGCAAACCTTATCTCGTCATTGATACCGGCGGTTTCGAGCCGGTTGTGGACAGCGGCATTTTGCACGAAATGGCGAAACAGACTTTGCAGGCTGTCGATGAGGCCGACGCCGTCGTGTTTTTGGTGGACGGCCGCACTGGTCTGACCCCGCAAGACAAAATCATCGCCGACCGCCTGCGCCAAAGCCCGCGCCCCGTTTATCTAGCGGTAAACAAAGGCGAGGGCGGCAACAGAGCCGTGCTTGCCGCCGAGTTTTACGAGTTGGCATTGGGCGAGCCGCACGTTATTTCCGGTGCGCACGGCGACGGCGTGTATTACTTGATTGAAGAAATTTTAGAAAAATTCCCTGAGCCCGAAGCCGAAGACACAGAAGTCAAGCATCCCGTTTTTGCCGTTATAGGCCGTCCGAATGTCGGCAAATCCACGCTGGTTAACGCCATTCTCGGCGAAGAGCGCGTGATCGCTTTTGACATGGCAGGCACGACGCGCGACAGTATCTACATCGATTTCGAACGAGAAGGCAAGCCGTTTACCATCATCGATACCGCAGGTGTGCGCCGTCGCGGCAAAGTCGATGAGGCGGTGGAAAAGTTCTCCGTTATCAAAGCGATGCAGGCGGTTGAGGCGGCAAACGTTGCTGTTTTGGTGTTGGACGCGCAGCAGGACATTGCCGACCAAGATGCCACGATTGCCGGTTTCGCTTTGGAAGCAGGACGCGCGCTGGTGGTTGCCGTCAATAAATGGGACGGCATCAGCGAAGAGCGGCGTGAACAGATCAAACGCGACATTTCCCGCAAACTGTATTTTCTTGATTTTGCCAAGTTCCACTTCATTTCTGCATTGAAAGAACGCGGTATCGACGGATTGTTCGACAGCATTCAGGCAGCCTACAACGCCGCCATGATCAAAATGCCGACGCCGAAAATCACCCGCGTCCTGCAAAGCGCCATCGAACGCCAACAGCCGCCGCGCGCAGGTTTGGTGCGCCCGAAAATGCGTTATGCCCACCAAGGCGGTATGAACCCGCCCGTGATTGTGGTGCACGGCAATTCGCTGCACGCGATTTCCGACAGCTATACGCGCTACCTGACCCAGACGTTCCGCAAAGCCTTCAATCTGCAAGGCACGCCGCTGCGGATTCAATATAATGTTTCGGAAAACCCGTATGAAAACGCGGAAGACAAACCGAAGAAAAAACCGCTGCGCCGCGTCAGCCTGAGCAACCGCATCGAAAAACGCGAGGGCCGCAAGGAAGAGAAAAACCGTTTTAAAAAGAAAACCAAAGTCAGCGTGAAGAAACAGCACAGCAAATAAATCTGACGAAACAAGGGGCGCGCCGTGAGGCGTGCCTCTTGTAGATTGCAGCCGGAACGAGTAGTGCGGTTGGGGTGAAGCCTTTTTGGAGTTGGTTGGCTAAGATTTTGTAATAAAAGGACTTTGTTTGATGGCAAGGTCGTCTGAAAACCCAAATCCTCCTCCGTATGTCTGATTGCAAAAATTGTTTGTATTGAAATGAATTTTTAATACATTGGGGTAAAAAATCGTTGAAAAGCCCGTCGTTTGATAGAGGTTTGCATATTCTTACGGAAAAATAGTTGGTAATTTTTCTCGTTCGGGTCTACAATCCGACTCATGTTCGTTTTCAAAACGATTTCAAAATCATAATAATGGAGCTTATGAATATGACAGCTAAAGGACAAATGTTACAAGATCCTTTTTTGAATGCGTTGCGTAAAGAGCACGTTCCGGTTTCGATTTATCTGGTCAACGGTATCAAACTGCAAGGCCAAGTCGAGTCGTTTGACCAATACGTCGTTCTGCTGCGTAATACTTCCGTTACCCAAATGGTTTATAAACACGCCATCTCAACTATCGTTCCTGCCCGTGCCGTGAGCCTGCAACACGAGAACAAACCCCAAGCCGCTGCGGCTGCCCCGGTTCAAGTTGAGACCGTGCAACCTGCCGAATAATGTATGTAACGCATTAATCGATTCTAATACCTTACCGCTTGCCCGGTAAGGTATTTTTATTTTCAGACGACCTCTGTACGGTTTCATCTTATGCAGCTCGAAAACATCCTCCCTTTTGCACACTCGCTTCTCAAGCAAGCCTTAAAACCCGATGCCCGCGCTTTGGACGGCACGGCGGGAAACGGCAACGATACGCTGATGCTGGCGCGTTCGGTCGGCAGCGGCGGGAAAGTGTGGGCGTTTGACGTGCAAGAGCAGGCATTGGCAAACACGCGAATTCGTTTGGAACAAGCGGGTATGGCGGATAGGGTGGAACTGATATGGGACGGACATGAGAACCTAGCCGCCCATATCCGCGAACCGTTGGACGCGGCGGTATTCAATTTCGGCTGGCTGCCCGGCGGCGATAAAAGCTGTACGACAGAAGCGGCAACCAGTATCCGCGCATTGTCATCCGCCTTATCGCTGCTGAAAACGGGCGGTTTGGCGGTTGCCGTCTTATATCCGGGACATGAGGCGGGGCTGTATGAAGCGCAGGCAATCGAAGATTGGGCGCGGCAGCTGCCGCAGGATGAATTTGCCGTTTTGCATTACGGCTTTATCAACCGCCGCAACCGCCCGCCGTAT
Organism: Neisseria sp. HMSC064E01; assembly: GCF_001808875.1. NCBI lineage: Bacteria > Pseudomonadati > Pseudomonadota > Betaproteobacteria > Neisseriales > Neisseriaceae > Neisseria > Neisseria sp. HMSC064E01. Next base: position 27,150 of record NZ_KV794875.1, on the reverse strand, counting down.
TTGTTGGCGTTTGAAAAGTTACGTCAAGAATGAATGTTTGGGGTAGAATAGACGCTTCTTTCAAAAACAATAACGTGCGACCGCTATGCAATATCTGTTTGTAAAATACAGCCATCAGATTTTCGTCACCATCACCATTTTGGTGTTCAATATCCGCTTTTTCCTGCTTTGGCGGCATCCCGACAAACCTTTGGCGGGCATCTGGAAAGCCCTTCCCCATCTCAACGACACCATGCTGCTCTTTACCGGCTTGTGGTTGATGAAGATTACCCACTTTTCGCCCTTCAATTCGCCGTGGCTCGGCAGCAAAATCCTGCTGCTCTTGGTTTACATCGGGCTGGGTATGGTCATGATGCGCTCCCGTCCTCGTTCGCCGAAGTTTTACGCCATTTATGTTTTGTCGATGGCTTGCGTCGGCTGCATCGTCTATCTTGCCAAAACCAAAACGCTGCCGTTTTAAAGAGGTCGTCTGAAAATGCCGCCAACCCATTTTGCCGTCATCGCCTTGGGCAGCAACCTTGCCGAACCCGTCCGCCAAGTCCGCGCCGCATTGTCCGCGCTGGAGGCGCATCCGCAGATTCAAATCGAAAAAACTTCCTCGCTGTACGTAACCGCGCCGGTCGGCTACGACGATCAGCCTGATTTTGTCAACGCCGTTTGTTCCGTCCGCACTTCATTAGACGGCGTTTCGCTGCTTGCCGTGTTGAACCGCATCGAGGCGGATTTCGGGCGGGAACGCACGTTCCGAAACGCCCCGCGCACGTTAGACTTGGACATCATCGACTTTGACGGCATTCTCAGCAGCGACCCGCATCTGACCCTGCCGCATCCGCGCGCGCACGAACGCAGCTTTGTGATGAAGCCGCTGGCTGAAATCCTGCCTGATTTTGTTTTGAGCAGACACGGACGGGCGGCGGATTTGGCGGCTGCTTTGGGCGATGAAGGCATACGCCTGTTGGAAGCTGTTTGAAGCAAGGTAGTGAAATAAAAACGCCTGTTTATTTCAAACGCGTGTCAAAGCTTTTATTTGAGGCAACTAGGTTCAAGAGGTCGTCTGAAAAGGGAAATGGCTTGGAAGTTTCCTTTTTTAGACGACCTTTCAAGAAGGACGGCGGCAGGTTTGGGCAAACTCCGTCGGTCTGATAAAATGCCACCTTTCCAAAATATCAAAACAAAATCATTAATCAAACCATGAACTACCGTTATATTGTCGTCGAAGGCTCCATCGGCAGCGGGAAAAACGCCTTGAGCCGCCGCCTTGCAGAACATTTCAGCGCGCTGTCGCTGGCGGAAAACCCCGAACACAACCCCTTCCTCATGAAGTTTTACGCCAACGCCTCCCATCACGGCTTGGCAACCGAGCTTTTTTTCCTGATGCGCCGCGCCGAAAGCGTGGACATCATCAAAAACGAATACGCACAAGGCGGCATGGTGGTTGCCGATTTCCTGTTGGAAAAAGACCGGATTTTCACGCCGGTCGTGTTGAATGAAGACGAGCAGCAGCTCTTCGCCGATTTGAAACAAAAAATCCTGCCGCAATATCCCGCGCCCGATTTGGTGATCTACCTGCAAACCGCTGTGGACGGCAACCGCAAACGCCTGCAAAAACGCGGCGACGGCATCATCAATCTTTTCCCCGAAGGCTATTTGGGGCGGATACACGAGGGATACAGCCAGTTTTTCCACCTTTATCAAAATTCCCCGCTGCTGACCGTCAATGCCGACGAGTTGGATTTGCAAGGAAATGACGAACATTTCCAACTGTTGCTCAATGCGCTCAACGATTTGCAGGGAACGCGCAATTATCTGAATTTGAGCGAACGCTGAGGCAGTGTGCAAGATTATGGTGAAACGTCGAAGCGGCTATGTTTGGGATTCATTTAATTCCTTGCCCGCTTCTGCGTTTCCGTCTTAGGTCGTCTGAAAGGAGACATCATGACTCAATACCGATTCACTTTACCCTCAAGCAGCGGCAACAACTTCGATTCCGCCGAACATCTGCCGCTGATTGTCTATTTCTACCCCAAAGACAGCACGCCCGGCTGTACTACCGAAGGCTTGGATTTCAACGCCCGTTTGCCGCAATTTAAAGAACTCGGCTATACCGTCGTCGGCATCTCGCGCGACGGTGTGAAATCGCATCAGAATTTCTGCGCCAAACAAGGCTTCAATTTTGAATTGTTGAGCGACAAAGACGAAACCGTGTGCAAAATGTTTGACGTAATCAAGCTGAAAAAGCTGTACGGCAAAGAGTCTTTGGGCATTGAACGCAGTACCTTCGTCTTGGACGCAAACGGCGAAATCATCCATGAATGGCGCAAAGTCAAAGTCGTCGGACACGCGCAGGAAGTTTTGGAAACGCTGTCCCGATAAACCGATAATGCAGCAAAAGGTCGTCTGAAAACGAACATGGCGGGTTTGCCCAAACAGGTTTTCATTTTCAGACGACCTTTTATAATGGATGACAATCAGGACAGGTGTGCTTGTCCTGATTCATATTCACCCCACGATATAGCCAAATTACTTTATTTTCGATACGCAACTTGCCGGTTGTTGTCATTCCTGTCCTCGCGTAGGCGGGGGGCGGGAATGACGGAATCTGATGACTGCCGGATTTAAAGTTAAGTATGCTTGCGATACATCATCTTCAGACTGCCCATAAAACTCCATGACCGACGAACTCATAGACAAACTGCTCGAATCCTTGTGGCTGCAAGACCGTCTCAGCCACAACACCCTGCAAGGCTACCGTCGCGATTTGGAAAAAATCGCCGCGCGTTTGGAAGCGGGCGGGCATACCTGGTTGGATGCCGAAGCCACCGATTTGGCGGACGCCGTCTATGCGGCAGACGAAAAACACAGTTCGCAGGCGCGTGCCTTGTCCGCCTGCAAACGCCTATACGCCTGGCTGGAAGAAACCGAGCGTCGGACGGACAACCCGACCCGTTTCCTCAAAGCCCCGAAACAGACGCAAAAGCTGCCCACCTTGATTACCGAAGCGCAAATCGAAAACCTGCTCGCCGCGCCCGATACCGACACGCCGCACGGCCTGCGCGACAAAGCCCTGCTCGAAGTCATGTACGCCACAGGTCTGCGCGTAACCGAAGCCGTCAAGCTCCAACTGGGCGACCTCGACCTCAACCGCGGCTGCATCCGCACCATAGGCAAAGGCGACAAACTGCGTATCGTGCCTATGGGCGAAGAAGCCGTTTACTGGGTCGAACGCTATTGCGCCGAATCGCGCCCGCTGCTGCTCAAAAACAAAATCTGCGACGAAGTCTTCGTCAGCCAAAAACGCAGCGGCATCTCCCGCCAACTCGCGTGGATGATTGTCAAAAATTATGCAGACGCCGCCGGCATTACCTCACTCAGCCCGCACGGCCTGCGCCACGCCTTCGCCACCCACCTCGTCAACCACGGCGTCGATTTGCGTGCCGTACAACTCATGCTCGGACATGTCAACATCAACACCACCCAAATCTACACCCACGTCGCTAACATCCGCCTGAAAAACATCGTTGACGAACATCATTCGCGAAACTAAACGATTCTATTGAAAAAGGTCGTCTGAAAACAGAAATCTCGTTTTCAGACGACCTTTTGCCTTTATCCGTCAAACCGCTGCTGCTTCAGGTTTGGCTTTGTTTTTCTTGAATTTCAACACGGCTTCTTCTTTTGCCGCATCCCAGTCTATCCGCACGAAGCCGCCGTCGGCGAGTTTGCCGAACAGGAGTTCGTCGGCGAGCGGTTTGCGGATTTTTTCCTGAATCAGGCGGTGCATCGGGCGCGCGCCCATTTGCGGGTCGAAACCTTTTTCCGCCAGATATTTGCGCAATGCCGGCGTGAATTCGGCTTCGACTTTTTTGTCGAGGAGCTGGTGTTCGAGCTGGAGCAGAAATTTGTCCACGACTTTGGCGATGACGGGTTCGGACAAGGGCGCAAACGGGATAATCGCGTCCAAGCGGTTGCGGAACTCTGGCGTGAAGAGTTTGTTGATCGCCTGCATTTCGTCGCCGCGTTCGCGCTTGGCGGTAAAGCCGAGGCTGGGGCGGCTGAGGCTTTCCGCGCCTGCGTTGGTGGTCATAATCAGGATGACGTTGCGGAAATCGGCGCTCTTGCCGTTGTTGTCGGTCAGTTTGCCTGCGTCCATGACTTGCAAGAGGACGTTGAAAATATCGGGGTGGGCTTTTTCGATTTCGTCCAAGAGTAATACGCAGTGCGGATGTTTGTTGGCGGCTTCGGTCAAAAGACCGCCCTGGTCGAAGCCGACGTAGCCCGGCGGCGCGCCGATGAGGCGCGATACGGCGTGTGGCTCCATGTATTCGGACATGTCGAAACGTTGCAGCGGTACGCCCATCGAGTAGGCAAGCTGTTTGGCGACTTCGGTTTTGCCGACGCCGGTCGGTCCGGAGAAGAGGAAGCTGCCTATGGGTTTGTCGGGCAGGGCGAGGCCGGAACGCGACATTTTGACGGCGGCAACCAGCGCGTCGATGGCGTTTTCCTGACCGTAAACCATGTTTTTCAAATCACGGCCGAGGAATTGCAGCACTTGTTTGTCGTCGTTCGATACGGTTTTTTCGGGAATCCGCGCGACTTTGGCGATGACGGTTTCGATTTGCGCTTTGCCGATGACTTTTTTCTGTTTGGATTTGGGTAAAATCCGTTGCGCCGCGCCTGCTTCGTCCATTACGTCGATGGCTTTGTCGGGCAGGAAACGCTCGTTGATGTAGCGGGCGGAGAGTTCGGCGGCGGCTTCGAGTGCGCCTTGCGTGTAGCGCACTTGGTGGAAGCCTTCGAACATCGGTTTCAAGCCGCGCAGGATTTGCACGGTTTCGGCGACGGTGGGTTCGACCACGTCGATTTTTTGGAAGCGGCGGCTTAGGGCGTGGTCTTTGTCGAAAATGGTGCGGTATTCGTCGTAGGTGGTCGCGCCGATACAGCGCAGCGAGCCTTTCGCCAGCGCGGGTTTGAGCAGGTTGGATGCGTCCATCGTGCCGCCGCTGGTGCTGCCCGCGCCGATAATGGTGTGGATTTCGTCGATGAACAAAATGGCGTGTGGGATTTTTTCGAGCTGTTTCAAGACGGATTTGACCCGCGCTTCAAAGTCGCCGCGGTATTTTGTACCCGCCAAAAGCGAACCCATATCCAGCGCGTACACTTCGGCATCTTTGAGCGCGTCGGGAATGTCGCCGTTGACGATTTGATGCGCCAAGCCTTCCGCCAGCGCGGTTTTGCCCACGCCTGCTTCGCCGACCAAAAGCGGATTGTTTTTGCGGCGGCGGCACAGGATTTGCACCAGCCGTTCCATTTCGTGTTTTCTGCCGATTAAGGGGTCGATGCGACCGGCTTTGACTTCGGCGTTGAGGTTTACAGTGTAATCCGACAATGAGCCGCTTTTCGATTCGACGGGGTCGTCTGAATCATTGTCGGGGTCGTCTGAAAAGTTTTTGTGTTCGTCGTCTTCGGTTGCACCGTGTGCAATGCAGCGCAAAACTTCAAAACGCGTAACCGATTGCAGCTTGAGGAAATAAACGGCGTGGCTGTCGGTTTCGCTCATCAGCGCCACCAAAACGTCCAAAGGCTCGACCAAGCCTTTACCTGCGGATTGGGTATGCACCATTGCGCGCTGGATGACGCGTTGGAAGCCGAGTGTGGGCTGGGTTTCGACCGTGTCTAAAAGGTGGTCGGGAATCAGGGGGGTATTTTCGGCAACGCTGGCGGCGAGTTGTTCGGACACCACTTTCAAATCCGCGCCGCAGAGCTTGAGGACGTTGGGGACGGAGGCATCTTCTTCGATTAACACCAAAAGCAGATGCTCGAGGCTGATAAATTCATAATGAGCCTTACGCGCCTCGCGGTAAAGCTGCTGCAAAATCTGTTCCAATTCGGGTGAAAGCATATTAAATCTCCTCGACAATACATTGCAGCGGATGCCCTTCGGCTTTTGCCCGCTGCATGACTTGTTGTTGTTTGGTTTGGGCGATGTCCCGTGTGTAAGTGCCGCACAAGCCTTTGCCTTCGTGATGAACCAAGAGCATTACCGCCACTGCCTGCTCCTGTCCGAGCATAAAGATTTCGGTCAGGATTTCGACGACGAATTCCATCGTGGTGTAATCGTCGTTCAGCAAAAATACGCCGTAACGTTTCGGCGGGGCGGTCTTTTGGTCGCTTAAAAGTGTATCGGATTCGTGATGTGTGTTTGGGTTGTTCATAAATATTTTGGCTTTGTGCAAAAGGGTTTGTTTTCAGACGACCTTGTGAAAGGTTTGATACCAAATGAATCTATAAATGAAGTGATTATAAGGTTTATTTCAATTTCTGTTGTATTTTGGTCTGTTTCCGCCATTTTCGCACTTTTTCCCTTATATGGCTTGACGTTTTGACTTAACAAATGTAAAAAGACGGTTAAGCAGAAGCCGGCACTCGACCAAGTATATAAAGCTAGGGAGAAACGCTGAACGTTTAAGTTTGCTGTATGCCTTATTTTGCTGATTTTGTTAATTTTTAAGTATAGGAAGTTTCTAATGGCAACCGGTATCGTAAAATGGTTTAACGACGCTAAAGGTTTTGGTTTCATCACTCCTGATGAAGGTGGCGAAGATCTGTTCGCTCACTTCTCAGCGATCAACATGGATGGTTTCAAAACCCTGAAAGAAGGTCAACGCGTATCTTTCGACGTAACCACCGGCCCTAAAGGCAAACAAGCTGCTAACATTCAGGCTGCTTAATTAAATGCACGGCTTATGCCGTAGAATGATGGCGGGATTGATTCCCCGCCATTTTTTATTGTCTATAAGAAACGGAATCCATATGGCAGAAGACAAACAAAACACCGCCTACGAAAACGCCCTGCGGCAGCTGGACGAACTCATCGCGCATCTGCGCAGCAGCGGGGAAGTGAGCTGCGCTGTGGCGGAACAAGAAGACCTGATGCTGATACGGCTTGCCGATTTGAAAATCGATTTGAGGCCGAGTGATGAAAAGGCGATAGCGGATATCGACCGGTTTTACCGCCGTCATTTGGGCGACGGCAAATAAAATCGGATGATCGCAATCGCGTGATGAAGGTCGTCTGAAATCTCTATTTCGCCCTTGCCTGTTTTTTGGGCAGCCTTATTTTTTCTTTTAGTATCAACCGTTAATCCGATATATCCACAACTGGATTCACATAAAGCAAGGATAACTATATTTTTGCTGCATAGAGACTTTAGGGTCGTCTGAAAACCTGTTTCTATCATTCGGCAAATACGTTTACTCAAACGGCTTTTTCTGCCAATAAAACTTATCCTTTTTCAGACGACCTTTAAAGATTTCATCACCGCCCAACTCAAACACCAGCGCACCCGACAAATCCGTCCGCAACAAAGTCGCGCCGTGTGCGCGGACGCGGGTTTGGACGGCGGGGGTAGGGTGTTTGTAAGCGTTGGCATAGCCGCTGGAAGCGACGGCGTATTTGGGCGAGACCGTGTTGAGGAAGCCGCCGGATGAAGCCGTATTACTGCCGTGGTGTCCCAATATCAAAACCTGGCTGTACAGCGAGCCGCCGTAGCGTTCTATCAGCTCCGCTTCGCCCTTCACGCCCAAATCACCCGTAACCAGCAAAGCCTGTCCGTCGGAAACGACGCGCAAGACGCAGCTTCGGTCATTGTCTTCGCCGCCCGGGTTTTCAGACGACCTCAATAACTCGAAATCTACGCCGTCCCATTGCCATTGCGCTTCGGCGCAAAATTTTGCATTCGGATAAAACTCAGGCTGCCCCGCCAGCGTTTCGCCGATTTCAATATCGGAAACGGCATCCAAACCGCCGTCGTGGTCGCTGTCGTGATGCGACAGAATCAGCTTGTCCAAACGGCGTACACCCATGGCGTTCAGGCTTGGCACGATACCCGTTTGCGCTGCCTGTGCCGTCCCCGTGTCAAACAGCAGGTTGCGGTTGCGCGTCTGTATACATACCGACAAACCCTGTCCAGCGTCCATTACGGTAATCCGCGCCAAGCCGTCGTCCAAACGGTCGGGGCGGTAAAACACAAATCCAGCCAACACCAAACACGCCCACGGCCGCAAACCCAATCCGCGCGGCAACAGCCACAGCAAAGCCGCCGCAAAAGCCAAAACCAACAGCGGCACAGGCGCGGCGGCTACGGCAAATTCAGGCGATACTTCCGCCAGCCAAACCAAGCCGCGCAAAGTGTATTCCGCCAAACCTGCTGCCGCCCATTGCAAAGGTGCGAACGGCAACACCGACCCCAGCAATGCCAACGGCGTCAGCACCCAAGAAAACCAAGGAATCATCGCCGCATTGACCAAAGGGCTGATGATGGGCAAGGACGCAAAAATATAGCCCAACAATACCACCGACAACACCGTCGCCGCCCATTGTCCGCGTACAGCCAAACGCCAGCCGCGTTCTTTCAGACGACCTGCCGAAGCCCAAATCAAGGCTGCGACCAAGCCGAACGACAGCCAAGTGCCTACGCCCAAAACCGCTAGAGGATCAAGCAGCAACACCACTGCCAAAGCCTGCCACCACGCCGTCCAGCCCGAAGACAGACTGCCGCGCCACCAAGCCCAAGCAAACGCCGCCAACATCAAAACGCTGCGCTGCGTCGGCACGGAAAAGCCTGCCAGCAAAGCATAAAACAAAGCCCCTGCCGCGCCGCCCGCCAAAATCCACACGCGCGGTTTAGCCGGTACCCAAGGCAGTCGTCTGAAAATCAGTTTGACCAGCCAACCCGCCAAAACCGCCACCATCGTAACGTGCAGCCCCGAAATACTGACTAAGTGCGTCAAGCCCAAAGGTCGGAACGCCTGCCACAGTTCGGGCCTCAACGCCGATTGTTCGCCTATGCTTAAAGCCCGCATCAGACCGATACCGTCCGAAAAATCTGGGCTGTCCGCCTCGACAGCCTGCCAACGGCGGCTGACCGCATCGCGCCACACCGCCAAGCCGACACCGCCACCCTCGCGAACCAAGCTCCTGCCTTTGCCCAGCGTACCCGCGCCATCCAACCCGTTTGCCAACGCCCAAGCCTCGCGGTTCAGCCCGCGCAGGTTCACTTCGCCGATAACCGGCTTGAGCCGTGCCGACACCTTCCAGCGGCTGCCCACCGCCCAATCGCGTTTCTGATAATCCGACAACAATAAATCAAATTGCCGCCCATCCTCCGTCCACGCCTTCGCCGCAAACTGCACCCGCCGCCCGTCACCGCGCGGCATATCCGCGACTTCAACCGTCAACACCGATTCCGAAGCCCCGTTCAGCGGCCATTGTGCCGACAAAGCCGCTTCTGTTCGAAACACGCCGTAAGCCGCACCGAGCAGGACACACAGCATCATGCCTGCCGCCGCAAACCGCCGTGAAGCCGCCAGTAAAACCAATGCCGCCGCCAGCCACACGCCCCAATGCGGTACGGACGGCAAAGCGAACGAAGCGATGACGCCGACTGCCCAAAACGGCAACCCATAATATTTCAGCAAAACGGTTTCCCTTTTTATTATTAGTTTTGAAATTAAACGGAAATAATAATTGAATTTTCCTCAAACGTCATGAAAAAGGTCGTCTGAAAACCTGAATCTCAAGTTTTCAGACGACCTTTTGTCTTAGGGTTTCAATATTTCAGATTGGCAAAGCCGTTTTACAAATCCTGCAAACGCTCGACCGAAGGGGCGTAGTAATACGCGCCGGAAACGGCGGTGGAAAGATGCTTGAGCAGTAGGTCGGTTTTGCCGTCGGCATCGCCGAACATGCTCAAGAGCTGCGCTTCTATATTGTGCAGGGTATGGCAGTAGGAAGTGAACATCAGGCCGTGTTCGCCGCTGAGTTTGCCGAAGGGCAGGCTGCGGCGGACGATTTTCAGACCCACGCCGTTTTCTTTCAGGTTGACGCGACCCAAATGCGAATCGGGTAGGCGAACGTCTTTGCTGAATTCTTCGTTGGCTTCTTTGCTGCGTCCGACGCTGGCTTCTTGTTCGGCAACGGGGACGGCATCCCATTTTTTCAGGTCGTGCAGGTATTTTTGCAGCAGGACGTAGCTGCCGCCGGCATCGGGTCGGCCTTCGGGAATAATGGCGACATTGCGGACATTTTCATCGCCTTGCGGATTTTCGGTACCATCGACAAAGCCGTCTAGTCCGCGGTCTTCATACAGGCGCAAGCCGTGTTCCTCGGTGGCGATGCTGATGCTGTCGCCGAACGCGGCAAAGACGGATTGGGCGAGCGCGTAGGCGGCTTTTTGGCGGCAGGCTTGGATGTGGATGTAGATATCGTGTTGGGTCGAAGGGGCAAGGCCGTTGCCCATGACGGGGAAGGGCTTGATTTCACTGCCTTCTTCTGCGTGTCCGAACGCTTTCCATGCGTTGCTGCCGAAGGCGATGGTCATGCCTAAAATGTCTTCTGGAAAGCGGGTTTTGAGTTTATCCAAGGCTTTAAGCGAGCTTCGGCAGGCGGTTTTGATGTCGTCGTAACGGTGGTCGCGGATATCGGCTTCGATGAATATGCCGGCTTGGGCGTGATCGGGGATGATGGCGGTTTGCGGGCTGGGCATTGTGCTTCCTTTTCTGTTTATTGAGTTTTTCGGACAATATTATAGCACTTAAGGTTTTCAGACGACCTCGTCTGAAAGGGCGGATATGATAGAATCCGCCGTTTGTGTTTTGATTTTCAACAGGTTCGCTTTATGTTTGGCACGATGTTTCTGATTATGATTGTATTGCTCCAGCTTTTCACGTTCGGACTGGGGCGTTCGTTGCAATGGCTGTTCGCGCCGGTGGTCGGCAAGGCGGGCAGGCGTTGGCTGATGGGGGTGTCGTATTTCGTGACCAACGGCCTGTTGGCGGGGCTTTTGTTGGAATTGGGACATTTTATGTTCCGCATCATGGCGTTTTGGATGGTGTTGCTGCTGTTTGTGATGTATGCGGCGCTGGCGACGTTTGTCCTGTTCCTACTGCTGCGCAAATTCGTGGCAAGCCGGTCGCTGTCACGCAGCCTGCGGCTGTTTGCGCCGTTGTTTGTGTTCGGCTTGGTTAGCTTTGGGATGTACAACGCCTATACGCCCGTCGTCCGTCATCAGACCGTCGTGATCGATAAGAAAATGGACAAACCGCTGCGCATCGGCGTGGCAAGCGACCTGCACTTGGGAATTTTGTTCGGCGCGCGGCAACTGGATAAGCTGGTGGACATTATGAACCGCGAAAAAGTTGATTTAATCCTGTTGCCGGGCGATCTGATGGACGACAACGTCGATGCCTACCGCAAAGAGAATATGCAGCCGCATCTGGGTCGTCTGAAAGCACCGCTGGGTGTTTACGCGACTTTGGGCAATCACGATATGTTCGGCGACAGCGCGCGCATCCGCCATGATCTCGAAGCGGCAGGCATTACCGTACTTGGCAACCAAGTGTTGCAACAAGATGCTTTCTTGCTCGTCGGCCGCAATGATGACTTGGATCACGACCGTCCGTCTGTCGCGCAGTTGCTGGAAAACCACAATACCGACCAGCCCGTTTTGCTGATGGACCACCGACCGACCGAAGTCGAGGCGCACGCTACGCTGCCTATTGATGTTCAAGTATCCGGCCATGTACACAACGGTCAAATCGCGCCGGCAAACCTGATTGTGCGTACGCTCTACCGCCTTGCCTACGGCTACGAGGAAATCGGCGGAAGACACTTTTTTGTTACGTCCGGCTACGGTTTCTGGGGGATTCCGCTGCGCTTGGGTTCGCAGTCGGAAGTGTGGGTGATTGATGTGAAGGGGAAATAGCGGGTATTGCAAAATGAAAAGATAAAAAATACAGGCTTGCCGTTGCGCAGCTTGTATTTTTTTATTCGCTGTGAAATGTCATGAGTTGCGCGGCTTTGCTGTTTTCTAGAATATTCTTCCTAATCTATTACATCAATCAAAATAATGAAATCAATAGAAAATTACCAAATAAAACCATTCAAACCGGCCTTGCAATGCAAACTGTTTTTATTTATATTCACGTTTAAGAATAAAACACACTATCAATACTAAGCGAAAGAAAACACGGAGCACATTATGTTTGTCTGCATTTGCAACGCCATTACCGACCACGACATCAAAGAAACCATCGCAGCCGGTGCCAGTACCATGAGCGATTTGCAGGCTCAATTGGGCGTTGCTACCTGTTGCGGCTGCTGCGGCGAGTTGGCGGCTTCTTTCCTGAATGCCAACAATGCCCAAACGACAGTGACCGCCGGCATTAATGTGCAGTCCTAATCTTATCTAAAGCATTCTTAAAGGTCGTCTGAAACCGAAATCCAAGGTTTCAGACGACCTTTGCATTGGTAGCCGCCTTTATCTTACAATCCGTTTTCGTTTACCACACCGCAAAGCATCCGCCATGAAGCTGACCCTGATGTTTCGAGAATATTGCAGTCTCTGTCACAAAATGCGTGAACAGCTCAAGCCGTATCAAGAGGCATTCGGTTTTGAGTTGGAAATCTTCGATGTCGATGAAGACCCTGTTTTAGAAGAAAAGTATAACGAGCTTGTCCCCGTGTTATTGGATGGGGATGAAGAAATCTGCCATTGGTTTTTGGATGAGGAAAAACTGAAGGCTTGGTTGGAAGAGAAGAAACCGATCGTCCGAGCTTAGTTTTGCTGTTCCATCCTGATTTGAAGTCAATCCCTTATCAATAAAAAGGTCGTCTGAAAAACACCAAACGGAGTTTCAGACGACCTTTTTGCCATGTCAAAACCGGATTATTCCGCCTTCAAATCTGCCACACACTGCTTGTCGCGATCTTCAAACGCTTGCGCGCCGCCGAGCAGATCGAGCTGCTCTTGCGGGCTGAGTTTTCCTAAGGAGCGGATTTGCTCTTCGGAGAGCTTGTCCAAAGGCTTGTCCCACATACAGGTGCAGTAATCGGCGGCGAGTTTGCTGTTGTTTGAATCCAAGCCCCTTTCTTTCAAATCGTTTTGCCATTTTTCGGCAAAGGGGATGTTTTTCACGCAAGACTCAAAGATGTTCTGCTTTGCCTGCGGTTTGGACATGGCACACTGCGAGAGCAGGACGGTGGCGGCGAGCAATGCCAAAATGACCCACGCCCAAATGCGGATGGTGCGGATTTTGGCTTTCGCTTTTTTACGCGCCGCGGCTTGCTCTTCGGCGGACATTTCGTTTTTCGGCTCAGTCATGCAGGCTTTCCATGCGGATCATGGTGATCGGTTTTTCCACGCAGCTTAATGCTTCGATGGCGGCAATGGCGCGCTTGATGTTTTTCTCGACTGTGCTGTGGGTCAGAATCACGATTTCGGCGGTGGTTTGGTCGATCACGCCTTTTTGGATTAAGGCTTCGATGGACACGTTTTCTTTTGCCAAAAGCGCGGCGATTTGCCCCAGTGTACCCGGTTCGTCTTTGGCTTGGACGCGCAGGTAGTAGCTGCTGGTGATTTCGTCCATAGGCAGGATGGTTTGCGCGTGGACTTGGGCGGGTTGGAACGCCAGGTGCGGCACGCGGTGGCCGGTGTCGGCGTCAATCAGGCGTGCGATGTCGATGATGTCGGCAACCACGGCGGAAGCGGTCGGCAATGCGCCCGCGCCCGCGCCGTAATATAAGGTTTCGCCGACCATATCGGCGTTGACGCGCACGGCGTTCATCACGCCGTTGACGTTTGCCAAGAGGCGGCTTTCGGGAATCAGGGTCGGATGGACGCGCAATTCGATGCCTTTGTCGGTTTTGCGGGTAATGCCCAAAAGTTTGATGCGGTAGCCGAGTTCTTCGGCGTATTTGATGTCGCGGCTGTCGAGTTTGCTGATGCCTTCGAGATAGCAGGCGGGGAAGTTCATCGGCGTACCGAATGCCAGCGCGCTCATGATGGTGATTTTGTGGCCTGCGTCGTTGCCTTCGATGTCGAAGGTCGGATCGGCTTCGGCATAGCCTAATGCCTGCGCTTCTTTCAATACGTCAGCAAACGCGCTGCCTTTTTCGCGCATTTCGGAGAGGATGAAGTTGCTGGTGCCGTTGATGATGCCGGCGATGCTGCGGATGCGGTTGGCGGCGAGGCCTTCGCGCAGGGCTTTGATAATCGGGATGCCGCCCGCCACAGCCGCTTCAAATTGCACCATGACGTTTTTTTCTTCTGCCAGCGGGAAGATTTCGTTGCCGTATTCGGCGAGCAGTTTTTTGTTGGCGGTAACGATGTGTTTGCCGTTTTCAATGGCTTTTAATACGGCATCTTTGGCGATGCCGGTACCGCCGAACAATTCGACGACGACATCGACGTCTTCACGCGCCACCAGTTCGAACGGGTCTTTGACGAAGGCTGCGGACGGGCAGGTTTGGCGGGCTTTTTCTTCGCTCAAGTCGCATACGGCACTGATGCGCACTTCGCGTCCCAAACGACGGCTGATTTCCGCCGCATTGTCCTGCAACACGGCAGCCGTACCGCCGCCGACCGTACCTAAACCTAAAAGACCGATGTTTACTGGCTTCATTGTGCCTCCTTGTGAGCCGATTCTCTTAAATTAAAAAGTAAAAACAGAAATTCAGAAAGCCCGAAACGCGACGCCGCCGCCGGGGATTGTTATAGTGGATTAACTTTAAATCAGGACAAGGCGACGAAGCCGCAGATAGTACATCAGGACAAGGCGACGAAGCCGCAGACAGTACAAATAGTACGGCAAGGCGAGGCAACGCCGTACTGGTTTAAAGTTAATCCACTATAATGCTGATTTTGCAAGGGCGGAAGACGCAGGCTAAAGTCGCCCATCCTACCTGAAATTGCCTGATTTTGCACCTTTTTTACGGAACGCGGCGAAAGGGCGGCAAGTCTGTTTGAAATTGATATATCAAGCCGAGAAAGAAACGGAAGAAAAATGCTGATTGAAGAAAACAAAACCGATGAAACCCTAAGCCTGACCGCTTATCGGGCGGGCGCAATCGAAGCGGGCGGCAAAACCTACACCGCGCCCATCATCTGGCGCAACGGCAAAATCGAAGCAATGAACGTGCAAACGCCGTTCGAACTGACTGCCGCTGACCTGTTTCAGACGACCTCCGAGTCGGACGGTTTGCCCGAAGTCATCATCATCGGGACAGGAGAGAAGCAGCAGTTCCTCCATCCCAAAATCGCCGCCGAACTTGCCGCACACGGCATCGGGCTGGAATGTATGAACACAGCCTCCGCATGCCGGACGTTGGTGTTGCTGCAAGGCGAAGTACGAAGCGTTTGGGCTTGGCTTTGGGTATGAACGGGCATACGGCACATATAAAATAGGTCGTCTGAAATTTTTCAGACGACCTATTTTGATGAAACTGTCGATACTCTAGCCCAATACGACAAACCGTCCTTCAAAGACGGCAGCCAATTCGTTTTCCGAATAGATTTCGGTTTTTAGGACGATTTTTCCTTTTTTATGGCGCTCGAACATAGCTTTTAGGTTTTGCCACTCTTCAGCCGGCGGACTGCGTGTGATGATGGTCAGATCGCCTCGTGCAGGGCGCAGGTAGCGGGTAGTACCTTCTTGAATGACGATATTGCCATCCGATTCGGGGCAATGGAGATAGACGGTTGCCCAGCCGCCGACGGTTGCCGCCAACGCGATACTGCCGCCGAAGGCGGTATTTTTATGATTGCGGTTGGGGGCGTGGGGTGCGAAAAGTACGGTCTGATCCGCTGTGGTTTCCAAGACGCTCAGGTCGAGCAGGGCGGTCGCAGGGATGTGGGCATGTAGGAAATCTTGCAGGGTTTCGGGGTTCATGGTCGGTATCGGGATGGGTCGTCTGAAAATCAGAGGCAGGCAGCAAAGCCCTATCAATTATAGCGATAAGGTAGTGCAGAGGGCTTATTTTGATTGCTTGTGCTGTCCTGCCAGCCGCACATAATGCGCGGACGAATATTTCAAAAACTCTTTTTCCTTGTCCGTCAGCGGGCGGACTTGTTTGACGGGCGAGCCGACATAAAGATAGCCGCTTTCCAAACGTTTGCGCGGCGGCACCAAGCTGCCTGCGCCTATCATCACGTCGCTTTCGACGACAGTATCGTCCAGAATAATTGTTCCCATACCGATTAAAACGCGGTCGCCGATACGGCAGCCATGCAGCATGACTTTGTGTCCGACGGTAACGTCTTCGCCGATGACAAGGGGCGAACCTTCAGGCTTTTCCGCGTTTTTGTGCGAAACGTGCAAAACGCTGCCGTCCTGCACATTACTGCGCGCGCCGATGCTGATGCTGTTCACATCGCCGCGCAAAACGGCATACGGCCAGACGGATACGTCTTCGGCAAGCGATACTTCGCCGATGATGACCGAAGTTTCATCGATAAGGCAGGACTCGTGGACTTGCGGAGTATGGTCTAAGAAGGGGCGGATGGGGTTCATGCGGTTATTTCCTTTGTAAGCAGGGTTTGTTTTAAGAGGTCGTCTGAAACGGATTTCAAGCTTTTCAGACGACCTTTTTAAATGTTGGGTTTTGAGCCAATCTATCCTTAACTAAAACCACCTGTTGACAGGACATTTTTCTTCATATTTGGCTAAATCACTCGATTTCATCTTGTTTAAAGACACTAATTGTCTACATAATTTCTGAAATCTACCGAAAGATTCGCAATCTCCGGCAACAGAAGCATAAAACCATAGATACTGATCAATTTCTTCCAAGGGAGATAGTTTGCAAATATTATCTATCTGATTTTCCATGATTCTATCGGCTACTTCATATTGCTCATTATCAAATAATTTATCTAAAATTGATTCAAACTCTTCAAAATTTTTAAAAATCATCTCTATATTGTTGATTAATTGAATTATATTTCAGATTTCTTTAAAAGAATATCCTCTAAAATATTAATTATTTTTCTGCTAAAAGGATGTTCATGTGTAGCCGGTAATATAAGAGTGTAGTAATACACTTCATGAAGTATAAAAATATTCTTTCTCAAGATACTGTCTTTAGGACAGTCATCATATAGGTCTTCATATCCATCATAATATGCATAATCTGCCATTGTATTCATTCTTAATGATTGATAGTACTGGCATGCCAATGATATTTGGCCTTCTCCATGTTGATCGAGTTTATAGGCATTCTCTTCTGAGAAATTCTCCATTTCATGATCTTTAACATACCCATAAAAAAACTGCCATCAAATAGTTTGTCATTCTCATAAATAATGCAATTTGGCCATAGCTCAACTATTGCTTTATTAAAACCATTCAAAACAATATCAGGTTTTTTATTTGAAACAACAAAGTATTCCATTCCTGTTATATTCATATCAATAATCCCGTGTTAATTATTTAGCAGTTTTACCATGCTCCAACATTTGGTGCTGAGTTACAAGTAAATTTGTTGGAGAGGTGGTAACGATAAATCTTTCACGATCTCCGTCATAAGGACGGGAAAAGAAACTGTCTGACGACAAAAAATCAACCACGGGTTGTGCTGATTCAAGTATTTGGTTCCAAGTCTTTTTCATTGTTCTAGTTACGAATAACAGATTTTCCAATCTAAACGTCGTCTGAAACAGGTTTCAAATTTTTTTCAGACGACCTTTTCAAACCCACCCATACACATGAGTTAAGATTTCAAACGGATTACAGTTTTCTCATCCTTTATTCGTTGGAAAAAACAATCATTTTCCCTTCCGGATAATCTCCTTTCCAGCCGCAAGGGAGACCGTTATGTTGGTAAACATATAAGATATCTTTCCAAATCTCCGGTATATAGTTATTGGCATAACAATTCAATAAAATCCTCATATTGTCAGGCATTGTTTCTTCCAGTAGGTTTACTACCCCCTCTATCGTGAGCTTTTTATCTGCACCATGAAAATCCTTATCTAGGGCTCCCAGGCAATTGGTATTAATTAATTTAGCACCAATCAAGTAGTGCCAATCGAAATCCTCCAAACCCGAGAATTGCTGAGTATCTATAATCTCCTCCCACTCGTCCCATTCGCGACCTAAAAGATATTTGGCTTCCTCCGGAGAGGCGGTAACGATAAATTTTTCACGATGGCCGTCATAAGGACGGGAAAAGAAACTGTCTGATGACAAAAAATCAACCACAGGTTGCGCCGATTCAAGTATATGGTTCCAAGTCTTTTTCATTGTTGTTTGCCTTTTGAATCAAATTTTACAAGCACCAAGTCCGGGAATATTGGTTTACGGGGCGCGGGCGAGATGAAAAATATTCGGTTTATATTATCTATCTGTCTTCGGGATGACAACTGTTATCCAAACAAAAAAGGTCGTCTGAAAAGGTTTCCAAGCTTTTCAGACGACCTTTGGTCTTGTATGAACGGTAAGCCTGTCTATAACAGCGGACTCATCAGGCGGACGGTGTTTTCTATCAGCCCGCGGAATTTGGAGCGTTGCTGCCATGCTTTGACGGTGATGTAGCTGCTATTTTTGAGGTAGTCGCGTTGCAGGTTGCAGATTTGTTTGGTGATGTCGCGGTCGTAGATGGCGAGGCTGATTTCGAGGTTGAGGAAGAAGCTGCGCATGTCCATGTTGACCGTGCCGAAGAGGGCGTAGTCTTCGTCTATGGTCATGGTTTTGGCGTGTAGAAGTCCGCCTTCGAACATGGCGATTTTGACGCCTGCGTCCAGCAGCATGGGGTAGTAGGCGCGGGAGGCGTAACGCACCATGAGGGAATCGACTTTGGCGGGCACAATCAGGGTAACTTTGACGCCGCGTTTGGCGGCGATGGTCAATGCCATCAGGAGGGGTTCGTCGGGGACGAAATAGGGGGTGGTGATGGTGATTTGTTTGGTGGCGGCGTAAATCGCGCTGATGATGGTTTCGTAAATGACGTGGCTGCCTTGTTCGGGCGCGGAGGGGATGACTTGGGCGACGATGTCGCCCTGTTGCATTTTTTCGGGAAGGATTTCGGGAATGCGCTCTTGCGCCTGCGTCAGATATTGCTGTACGCCTTCGAGGTTTTCGTCGGTTTCGACGGCGAGATCGGCGAAGAAGACGGCGGAGAGTTCGAGTACCATCGGGCCGGTGCAGCGCATCATGACGTCCACCCATTCGCCGACGCCTGAATCTTTTTTGAAGAAGCGGGGATCAACGAGGTTGAAGCTGCCGGTGTAACCGATTTTGCTGTCGATGACGAGGATTTTGCGGTGGTTGCGCAGGTCGGTGCGTGTGAAGAAGGTGCGCCAGACGCCGACGGGCAATGAGGCGTGGACTTCTATGCCGGCTTCGCGCAGGGTTTCTACCCAGCCGCTGTCGAAAAAGCGGCTGCTGCCGACGGCGTCGGCGAGGATGGCGCAGTCCAAACCTCTGTCGGCGGCGGCGAGGAGTTCGTTTAACAGTTCTTCTATCCTGCCTTCGGGTTCGATGATGTAGAAGGCGAGCATGCAGGAATGGCGGGCGGCGCGGATGTCGGCAAGCATGGTGTCGATGATTTCATCGGTGGTGGACAGCAGCGTCATGGCGTTGTTGCGCGTGGCGCCGAGTCCCGTGCCTTTGGCGGCGACTTTGCTGATGCCGTGATAACGGGATTTGACGTTTTCGCCGACGCCGAGGTAGATGTCGGAGAGGTAGGTTTCGGCGAAACTTTGATAGAAGCGGTTCATCTCGCCCGTGCGCTTTGCCCGCGCCGTGCCGAGCCGCGGCTCGCCGATAAGCAGGTAGGCGATGGTACCGAAGACGGGGAAAAGGAAGAGGATAATCAGCCAGGCAAACGTGGAGCCGATGTTTTTTTGTTTGTACAACACGCGCAAGACGCAGCCGAGCGCGGCGCAGGTGTGGGCGAAAATGAAGATTTCTGTCCAGGTGATGTCTTTTAGAAAAGTCATGTTCGATAGGCGGTGGAGGAATGGCGGGAGCGGATGTATAGTGGATTAACTAAATCAGGACAAGGCGATGAAGCCGCAGATAGTACAGATAGTACGGAACCGATTCACTTGGTGCTTTAAGCACCTTAGAGAATCGTTCTCTTTGAGCTAAGGCAACGCAGTACTGGTTTAAAGTTAATCCACTATATTTTTGAGTCTGACTGGTTTGAGGCGGTAAGGTTCAGATGGTGAGTATATACAAAGGTCGTCTGAAAAACGAGTTGACACCGATAAGCGGGTGTTTTTCGTTTTCAGACGACCTTTTGAGTTTTGTTTTAGCGAAACTCGCTGCGCTCGTTTTAGCGAAACTCGCTTCGCTCGTTTTCAG
>NZ_KV794875.1:0-6908 GCF_001808875.1 Neisseria sp. HMSC064E01 | reverse complement strand
CGAAACTCGCTTCGCTCGTTTTCAGACGACCTTTTAGGTTTTTTTATTAGGATTGGGTGCATCAAAGCACTAAAAGATACAGCCAGTAGGCAAAGCCGCCCAATGCTGCGCCTGCGGGCAGGTCAATCAGGTAGTGCTGTTTGGTAAAGATGCAGGACAGGGCAATCAATACGGGAAAGAGGAACGCGGCGGCGCCCAAAGTCGGCAGCGCGTGCAGGGCGGTCAGCATGGCGACGGAAACGTGCATACTGGGGAAACAGTTGCTGGCTTGGTCGAATTTTTGAACAAACTGTAAAAACCATTCGGACGGTGTTTTGCCGGTATTGATGCTGCGCCAATGCGGCGGAGTGGAAACGGGAAACAGCCAGAAGAACAGCATTTGCATAAACAGCAACATCAGGAAGCTGAACGCCATCATGTTGAAATGGCGGTGGTCGGTGGCGATGATGTTGAGGTAGAGGATGGCGGGGTAGTAAAGAAAGCTGTATATCCACGACCAACGCGGGCGGAAAGGGATTTTTTCGTCTATCGGGGAATTCCAAACGATCTCTTTGCGCAAAGGGTGGCGCTGGGTATAAAAGTAAACTGATAAGCGCCGATAATCATCACGCCGCTCAATATCAGATTGACGAAATAGTCTTGAAAGTTCATGTGTGTGTTCCTAGAGGGGCTGTCAACATTCAATAGTTTTCGTGTCTTTTTATCCTCAAAGCGGAAGATTCAAGGTGTCCAACCTTGTTGCAGTTTCCGCCTTGAATCTTCCGCTTTGTGAACAAAAATCCACTGGGGAAATTAAATGTTGACAGCCCCTAAAAAGATGGATTTTATTGAAATTGGAAAGGTTGTTTTAAAGAACATCATCATACATGTCTTTTGAAATATGTGAAATCAATCTGATTTGATTTGGGTAAATATGCAGTCAGTTAAATAGAAAATGTCTGATTTTTACTTTTCATCCAATATATATAAAAAGGTCGTCTGAAAACCAAACCGGCAGGCAGTTTGGGTTTCAGACGACCTTTTTTCGCGCCCAATCAGGCGTGATATTGGCGCGACAGTTCGTGTACGGTATCGACTAAGATTTTGGCGTGTTCGGGGTCGGCGTGTTGGTTGATGCCGTGTCCGAGGTTGAAGACATGGCCGCTGCCGTTTCCGTAGTCGGCTAGGATGCGCGCGACTTCGGTGCGGATGGATTCAGGCGTGCCAAAGAGGGCAAACGGGTCGAAGTTGCCTTGCAGGGCGACTTGGTTGCCGACGCGGCGGCGTGCTTCGCCGATGTTGCACGTCCAGTCCAAACCCAATGCGTCTGCGCCGATTTCCGCCATGCTTTCCAGCCACAGTCCGCCGCCTTTGGCAAACACGATAACGGGAACGCGCCTGCCTTCGCTTTCGCGTTTCAATCCGGCAACGATTTGGCGGATATATTTGAGGCTGAACTCTTTAAACGCCGCATCGCTCAGGACGCCGCCCCAAGTGTCGAAAATCTGCACGGCCTGCGCACCCGCGTCGATTTGGGCGTTGAGGTAGGCGGTAACGGCTTGGGCGTTGGTGTCGAGGATTTTGTGCAGCAAATCGGGACGCGAGTACATCATGGTTTTGATGGTGCGGAATTCTTTGCTGCTGCCGCCTTCGACCATATAGCAGGCGAGCGTGAACGGGCTGCCGGAGAAGCCGATGAGCGGTACGCGGCCGTCCAATGCTTTGCGGATGGAGCCGACGGCGTCAAAGACGTATTGCAGTTTTTCCATATCGGGAACTTGCAGCTTGGCAATGTCGGCTTCGTGTTGCAAGGCGCGTTCGAATTTCGGACCTTCGCCTTCGGCAAAATACAGTCCCAAGCCCATTGCGTCGGGGACGGTCAGGATGTCGGAGAACAGAATCGCCGCGTCCAAATCGAAGCGTTCTAAGGGCTGGATGGTCACTTCGGTCGCCAATTCGGTGTTTTTACACAAATCGAGGAAACTGCCCGCTTTCGCGCGCGTGGCTTTGTATTCGGGCAGATAACGCCCCGCCTGACGCATCATCCAAATCGGCGTGTATTCGACGGGCTGTTTGAGCAGGGCACGGAGGAAGGTGTCGTTTTTCAAAGAGGTCATGTGGGGCTTTCGGTTTGTTTGTAAAACGGGGAAGGAAAACGGTTTTCAGACGACCTTTGCGGCGGTTTCCGCAATGAAAGGTCGTCTGAAAAGGGGAGGGACGAGCACATTTGCCTAGGTAATCATCAGTAGATGATTAAACGGCAGCAGGTTTTCATGGGGTTTCAATGGTGCGTTTATCTTCGATATGGATAACTTTGAGTTCTTCAGCATCACAATCGCGATGAGAGCGCCCTTCGATACCGATTTTGAAATCTTCATCCAATCCTTGTTCTTTTAGGATTAGCGTAAAAATTTCGGGATGATGGCATGAAACGGCATATCCATCGCCGCTATCTAAAGTGATAATGCCAAAATCTGCAGATGGTGTTCCTATTTGAACTTTGCCCCATTTGCTTAATATCTCTTTAGCCTGTTTCGCCAGATCTTTTTCCGGTTCAAGTAAAATGACGCAAGTACCATTTTCAAAGAGCACCCAAGATTTTTCGTTTCCATTAATGCTCTTTTTCCAAACATCAATTAACTTTTGGCGATAAGTAGGCGTTCCAATTTCAAATATTTCTTTCTTTTCCTTAAAGGAATCTGAAGGTCCCATCAAATTCTCCCAGATAAAGATATTTCCCAAACTCAGCTATGCTGCTCCAATGCTGCGTGGCGTTCGTCATCGGAGACTGCTTCCAAAACCAATTTCCGCTGTTCCTGAGCTTTTTGCGGCTGTCCGGTTTCGTCGAGTACGCGTGCCAGCATGAGGCGGGCGGCGATGCTCGGTTGCAGGGCGATGCTGGCTTCGAGGTAACTTTGTGCCTTGCCCCACAGGCTGCGGCCGTAGGCAAGCTGTCCGAGGTACATCAAGAGCGGTGCGTCGTCGGGTTTGTCTTTCAGCCAAGAATCGGCAAGGTCGATGGCTTTTTGCTGGCCGCGTTCGTTGAAGAAGCGGACGCTTTCGACGAAGGCTTCCAAAAGTTCGGGGCGGCGGTTTTGCGGGTAGTATTGGCGCACCCATTTGACGGCTTCGGTATAGAGTCCGAGACGCTCGTATTTTTCGGCAATGGCGACACACAATTCGTCCGCTTTGAGTGCTTCGGGAATGCGCTTCAGACAGGTTTTCAGACCGGCTGCGTCTGATGCTTCCGCCAACAGGCGGCGGTATGCCCAGCTTTGGTATTGTTCCGCTTCAAAATCGTTAATCGCGCCGACTTTCATCAGTTTTTCGGATTTCGCCAACACATCTTCCGCATCGCCGTGGTCAAAGGCATAACGCAGTTGCAGGCGGGCGAGGCGGGACAGGTTGGGATGGATGCGCGCGGCGGCGTTCAGATTTTCCAGGGCGGTCGGATAATCGCGGCGGCCGAGTGCGGACTCTGCCAACAACAGATAGCGGGAAAGCTGCTGTTTGTTCGGCAGTTTTTCAATGTCTTTCAGGTAGTGGTCGCGCAGTTCGAAGTTTTCCATTTGGTCGGCGGCGTGCGCGCCCAGCATCAACGCGAGATTGCGGTTGTCGCCGGCTTCTTTGTTTTCCAATACTTTGGCGGCTTCCTGCTCCGCTTTTTCAAAGCGGCCTTCAAAAAACGCCAAACCTGCGCTGTTCAAAGCGACGGCTGCCTGACGGCCTTTGCGCGCCGTGCCGAAACGCTGCATACGGGCGGGGATGTTCATCAGGCCGACGATGAATTTGATCAGGAAATACAGGGTAACGACAAACAGAACCAGCCCTAAGATAAAGGCGTGCAGGTTGACCCGCATCATGACCTGTCCGACGACGATATAGACATTACCCGTGTAAATACCGGAAGTTAGGACGATACCGACTGCGGCGGCGAATAAAACGACAATCCAGACGACGGCTTTCATGCACGGCCTCCTTTGGTCTCAGCATCGGCGGCAGGGCGGCTTTGTTTCTCAGGAGCCGCTTTCTTTTCCGGCTCGGAAATGTTTTGCGGTTTGGCCTCGGAAGGCAGCGCCGGAGCTTCTAAAGGCTTCGTGTCTGCTTGGGCGGAAGGGGCGGGTTTCTGCGCAGGGGTAGGTCTTGCTTTGGCAGGATGGGCAGCCCTCGGAGCCGGTGCGGTTTTCGGTGCGGAAGCAGTTTCATTCACCTGCGAGGCGGTTTGAGGAGCGGCAGCTTCGGACGCGGCGGAGGGCAGGGGCGCGGACGCGGCGGTTGTTACGGGTTCGGGCAGCGCAACCGGAGTGCGCGTACCGTCTTGATAGGCGCGGATTGCGCTGAGGCTGGCTTTCAAACTGTCGTCTGAAATCATGCGTACATCCAGCGCTTTCAATTCGGACAACTCTTTCAGCCATGCCTGTGTTGCGGGCGATTTGCCGTCAAAGTATTGTTTGACCGCGGCTTCGACGTAGTTCAAATCGCTTTGATAAACCTCGCCGTTGTGCTGCATCAGCGCGGTACGCGCATCTAAAAGGCGCAGGCGCAGGTTTTCGCGGACGAAATACGCCTGTTCGGGCGACAGCAGCATCGCATCTTTATTGTCGAGTCGGCGGACTTCCACCAGCCCTTTCAGTGCAACCAAAGATTTATCCCAAGTATTTTGCCACCAAGAGCCTGAAGACGCGCCGTTGCTTTGCGCCTGCTCGCCCGGCTGCAATACGCCGTCCAACACCAGCGGCAGGCCGGAAACGGCGGTTTCCAAACGGTCGAGGCGCAGCGCCGTGCCGGAAATATCGACATACGGACGGTTTTTCAATGCCGCCAAATCATGGCTGACGGCTTGCTTGATGGGCAGCAGCTCGGGCTGGTCGAAACGGCTCAGGCGGCCGTCGATATGTTCCAACACCGCTGCCGCGCCTTGTACGTTGCCCGACAGCAGCAGTTGCTGCGAGGCGAGGTTCAACATGGTTTCCGCTTCGTCAACCAGCCAGTTGACGCGTCCTTTGGTCAGCTCTTGATACGCTTTTTGCGTCAACAGGATTTGTTCGTTGTTTGCCATTTGCGCTTTGCTCAAGCGGTCGATTTCGGCTTGGATGGCGGTTTGGCGGTTTAAATGGTCTTTCAGGAGTAAAGCGTTTTCAGACTCGCCCAATGCGGCTTTGTCAAGCTTTTGGTTAAACGAAAGCTCTTGGTTTTTCAAAACGTTTTGTCCCTGTACAAACAAAAAGCCGCTTGCGCCCAAACCCAGCAGCGCCAGCACCAGCGCGCCAACTGCCAGCCCTCTGCCGCCGGATTGTTTGATGATGACGGGGGCGGGTTGGTTTTGGGGAAGATTTTTAGATTCAGACATGTGTGTTCCTGCGTATTCAGAGGTTTTAGGCTGCTTGGCCTTTTTCGGAGCCGCTGTTTCAGACGACCCCGCGTTGCCCTGACTGTCGACGATAATCGGCCGACCGGCTTCGTTTGCTTCGGATGGATTGTCTTCAGACCGGCTCATCGGTTTGCTCCTTAGGAAATGATGAAAGTGCCGCTTTCAGAGAAGCGACGACCCGTATGTGGCGCGCACCCGCCTCGCGAAGCGCGTCGGCTATGCGCGGATGATGGGTGAAGTATAACAAGGATTCGAAGAATCGGGAAAACTGCGGCGGAACCTGAGCAAACAGCCCGCGTACCAGTTCGCCCGAAGCGATAAAGGCGGCATCAATGGATTCGGCATCAAAATCCTGCCAATTCAATTCATTATGTCGTCTGAAATACACTTCCGTGATTTCGACCGCAAAGCCTTTTTTCTTTAACGACTCCGCCAAAAAATCGCGCCCGCCGCGTCCGCGCACAATCAATACGCGCGCGCCTTGCGGCAACGTATCCCAAACTGGCAGCCGCAACACCGCCTCGCTGTCGTTGCCTTCTTGCGGCACAGAAACATTTTTTGCGCCGCAGCGTTCCAAAGCACGACCGCTTGCCTGACCGACTGCAACCTGAACCTTCAGGTCGTCTGAAAAATCCACATACGGTGCAGCGGTTTCAACCGCCGTCGGACTGACCCAAAATACCGCGTCCGCACGGGAAAACTGTTCTTTCAAACCGAGCAACGCCGTTTCATCAGGCTCGATTTCAACCGGACTCAACACCCGCGCGCGCCACCCAGCCTGTGAACAGGTGCATACATCATCTCCCGCACGCGCGGACGGACGGACAATCAGCATGACAGGCATTTCAGACGACCTCTTTATAGGATGGGTAATGGGTTGATGACGTTTAAATCGGTTTAAAAAAACATATCCAATGGATATAATTCTTTTTGTATTTTTACGGTTGATGCCTGCCAAGTCAATACTGAGTATGGTTTCAATAGGGTATTGGGCGGTAGGCTAGGCATGATTCGATTTTAGGAAAACATAGATATGAACAAAATAGCGACAATACTTTTTGCTGCGTTACTGGTGCCGTCTGTCTCTTTTGCAAGCGGAGACAATGCCGCCAAGATTCATTTGGTTAAGAAAATTTATCAAGAAGCAAGTCGCGATGATGAATCGGGCGTGAAGATTTTGAACCGATATGCCGATGCTTCTCTGAAAAAAGCCATCCGCACTGCTTCTCGGTCGAAGGATTTGTGTATAGAGGCTGATCCGATATGGAACAGTCAGGATCCTGAAACCGAAGTAAAGGTTAACGTATCTGCCTTGTCCAACGGTAAAATTCGTGCCAGCTTCAAACAATGGGGCAGTCCCGTCAAGGTAGATTATTCGGTCAACTGCTCTGGAAATGTTTGCAAAGTGACGGATGTCGATCATCTTAAACGTACTTGGCTTCAATGCCGTTAATGTGTTGGATTCATTAAAAGGTCGTCTGAAAACGCTTTTCAGACGACCTTTGCTTATACTATGGGCTGTCGACATTCAGAGACCTTTGCAAAATTCCCCAAAATC
>NZ_KV794874.1:0-3556 GCF_001808875.1 Neisseria sp. HMSC064E01 | reverse complement strand
GCACTATTGGCAGAGCAAGGAGAGGCCAATGAGGGTTTCAACAATGCGATTACCAGCTTGGGTGAAGATATCAGTACTTTGAAAAAAGCTGCCGAACAAGCTGCACTTGCATCAGTTGAGAATGCTCAAGCGCTCAACGGCTTTGCAGAAGGCGATGAAATTGTTGTTACCGACAAAGACGGCATTAAATCTATCAAAACAGCTACTAAAGAAGATGTTAAAAATGCTGATTTTGAAGGTATGGGTTTGAAAGAAGTTGTTAATGACATCAGTAAAGGTGTGACTGCCAACACGGATGCCATCAAAAACAAAGCTGATCAGATTGCCGTAGAAAGCGTAAAAACAATAGCTGTTGATGCTCAAAAATCAGCTCAAGCGGCACAAGGTGCTGTTAAAGAAGCCCAAGAATCTGCCAAAGCCGCACAAGCATCCGCTGTTACTGCCAATAATGTAGCAAGTGCGGCGCAAACTGCTGCTGCTCAAGCTCAAGATGCAGTTAAAGCCAATGAAGCACGAGTTGCTGCTAACAAAGCCGATATTGCGACACTGCAAACTGCAAGCAGCCAACACGCTGCTGGTATTGCTAAAAACTCAGCACGTATCGACAGCTTGGACAAAAACGTAGCTAATCTGCGCAAAGAGACCCGCCAAGGTCTTGCTGCACAAGCAGCCCTCAGCGGTCTGTTCCAACCTTACAGCGTTGGTAAGTTCAACGTTACCGCTGCTTTGGGTGGTTTCAAATCTGACACCGCAGTTGCAGTCGGTGCAGGCTACCGCTTCAATGAAAACTTTGCAGCCAAGGCCGGTCTTGCAGTGGGCACCTCTTCAGGCGGCTCCGCATCTTACAACGTAGGCGTGAACTACGAATGGTAATACCGGTTTAGTGTTAAATAGGTATCAAACCCGCAGCTATGCTGCGGGTTTTTGTTTTGTCTGGCGGATTTGCTCAACTGAATATGAATATAGAATAAAAGGCTTAATTCCCGATGCCTATACATAAAGAGAGGTCGTCTGAAAACCCAATTTCAGTTTTCAGACGACCCCTCTTAGTTTTCCTGTTGATTACATTCCGGGGAACATTCCTTTCATGCCCTTCATGCCTTTTGCCATACGCATCAGTTTGCCCAGTCCTTTCCCGCTGAACATTTTCATCACTTGCTGCGATTGTTCAAACTGTTTGAGCATTTTGTTGACTTCTTCCACGCTGGTGCCGGCACCTGCGGCAATGCGGCGTTTGCGGCTGGCTTTGAGCAGGGTTGGGTTGGCACGTTCTTTGGGCGTCATGGAGTTGATGATGGCTTCGACTTTACCCATGGCTTTTTCTGCCGTGCCTTCGGGAATTTGTTTGGAAATCTGACCCAGTTCACCCGGCATTTTTGACATCAGGCTTTCCAGACCGCCCATATTACGCATTTGCTGGATTTGTTCTTTAAAGTCATTGAGGTCGAAGCCTTTGCCTTTTTGCAGCTTTTTTGCCATTTTGGCAGCGGCTTCTTCGTCTATACCTTTTTGGACATCTTCAATCAGGCTCAACACGTCGCCCATGCCGAGGATGCGGCTGGCGATACGGTCTGGGTAGAAGGGTTCGAGTCCTGTGATTTTTTCACCGATACCGATAAATTTGATGGGTTTTCCGGTAACGTGGCGCACAGACAATGCTGCACCGCCACGCGAATCGCCGTCCATTTTGGTCAGGATGACACCGGTCAGCGGAAGGGCTTCGTTGAATGCTTGTGCGGTGTTTACGGCGTCTTGACCTAACATGGCATCGACGACGAATAAGGTTTCGACGGGATTGACGGCTGCGTGCAGCGCTTTGATTTCATTCATCATCTCTTCGTCGATTGCCAAGCGTCCGGCGGTATCGACCATCAAGACGTCGTAAAAGTGTTTTTTTGCATAATCAATCGCAGCAGTGGCAATTTCGACAGGTTTCTGATTGGAATCGGAAGGGAAGAAGTCAATGCCGACTTGCTCAGCCAAAAGGCGCAACTGTTCGATAGCAGCAGGGCGGTATACGTCGGCTGAAACGACCAAGACTTTTTTCTTCTGTTCGTTTTTCAGCAGGCGGGCGAGTTTGCCAACGGTGGTGGTTTTACCGGCACCTTGCAGACCCGCCATTAAAACGACAGCCGGCGGTACGGCTGCCAAGTCCAAAGAGGAATTTTCTTTGCCCATCAATTCGATTAGGGCTTGGTTGACTACGCCGATAAAGGCTTGGTCGGGAGTCAGGCTGCCGGCAACTTCCTGCCCGAGCGCTTTTTCTTTGACGTTGTTGACAAATTCTTTTACGACGGGCAGGGCTACGTCCGCTTCGAGCAGGGCAAGGCGGACTTCACGCAATGCCTCTTTGATGTTGTCTTCTGTCAGTTTTGCTTGACCGCGGATATTTTTGAAAACTTTACTAAAGCGGTTGGTTAAGTTGTCTAACATGCTTGTCCTTGGTAATGATAATAGCTGCCCTGTTCGGGGCATTCTTTGCTAAAATAAAATTGAGATTATTTTACACTATCGCGTGCTGTTATGTATGCGCGCCAAGAAAGTTTGTTATGCCGACTATCCTGATTTGCCTGATACTGGTGTATGCCGGATTGGGTATATTCGTTTGGTTCAACCACAAGACCCGAGAGATTAAAGATTATCCTCTAAAAGCCGAGCTGGCTGTTTTGGGTGCTGCGCTGACCATGCACGGTGCCGTCTTGCTCATGCCTGTCATTCAAGACAAGGTTTTGATTATGGGCTTTGGATATTCCGTCAGTTTGATTGTATGGTTGATGCTGCTGGTGTATTTCGTTGGTAGTTTTTTTTATCGTCTGCGCGGATTGCAGCTGCTTTTGTATCCGTGCGCAGCGTTTACCTTGTTATTGGGTGCGCTGTTTCCAGGGAAATATGTCGGATACCAAATCAATGATTTACCGTTTATGTCGCACATTGGTACATCGCTGCTGGCATACGGTTTATTCGGTATTGTGACCTTGTTTGCCGTTTTGATTTTGCTAATCAACCGCAACTTGCATAAACGACGTGTTTCCAGTTTGTCCGGTTTTCTACCGTCTTTACTGAGCTTGGAAAAGCTCATGTTCCAGGGGATGTGGGTAGGTTTTATTTTATTGACCTATTCAGTTGTCAGCGGGACATTTTTTGCGGAGGCTGTATTCGGTAAGCCCGTTACATTTACCCATAAAACAGTATTCGGCATCCTCTCATGGTTAATTTACGGTGCGTTGCTGCTTAAGCACAGTATGACGGCATGGCGCGGTAAAAAGGCTGCTGTTTGGACAATTATCGGGTTTGTCAGTCTAATGTTTGCTTATGTGGGTAGTAAGTTTGTATTGGAAATCTTGCTGCAGCGTTAAGATGAAAGTTATTCGGTTAATGGTGTATTTGGATTAGCAAAGGTCGTCTGAAACTGATGTCAGACGACCTTTGCTGTTTGTTGATGTGAGAACTGGATGGTTTTGGGCTGTTTGGATTTTGGATTGATGGTGTTTTGAAAGTTCTGAAATAGTATCTGAAATAAAAGTTGTTGAATTTCAGTTTGTTGAAGTGTTTTTTG
>NZ_KV794873.1:0-661 GCF_001808875.1 Neisseria sp. HMSC064E01 | reverse complement strand
TTTTCAGACGACCTTTGCACATAGTTCTCTCCATGCATCCTAATCTGACGGTGAATGAAATAAGAACAGTCATGACGTCATACCCGCCCGACACAAATGCCGCCCGAATTCCCGAGGGTTTTCGGACGGCCTTTTGATAAGCAGCCTGTTGCATACACTCCCATTCGGGAATGCGACATCGGGCTTATTTTTTGGCGGCAGGCACGGCGGTTTTAGCCTGTGCGGCCGGCGCGACGGTTGCTTCTGCCTTCAGTTTGGAGAAGATACCCTCACCGATACCTTTGACGTTTTTCAACTCCTCCACCGATTTGAAGGCACCATGCTGCTGACGGTAGTCCACAATGGCTTTGGCTTTGGCAGGGCCGATACCCGGCAGGGCTTCCAACTCGGACGGGGAAGCGGTATTGATGTTCACGGCGGCCAGCGACAGCGAAGCAGTCAGCAGGGACAGCGCGGCAAAGAGGAATTTTTTCATAAGAAGATACTCCATAGTTTGTGAATGCGAATGGCGCCTATGTGTGCGGCACCGTAAAATAGTTGGCTATCATATCCGTCTTACCGTTTCCGTTCAAACGATACTTAACGATTTCCTGGTTTACTATCTCTTTGTGTATTGATTCTGCAACATTCCTATAGTGGATTAAATTTAAATCAGGACAAG
>NZ_KV794872.1:0-3435 GCF_001808875.1 Neisseria sp. HMSC064E01 | reverse complement strand
AGGGGATTTTGGGGAATTTTGCAAAGGTCTCATATTGACTTTATATTTTGCATTTCACGTTTTTTGCCGGTTTCATTTTAAACCGACGGCCCAATTCACATATTGCAATCAAATTTTCTTTTTTCGTCTGTTTAAATCCAATTAAATCTTCCCTCTTTCCAGCTAATCAAATTCAAACTCTGACCCGCTTTATCTTTTCAGTCATATTCATTATATGCTTTTGGGTTATCCCCTAAAACAAGAATCTGTTTTATTTTTCAATAAATGAAATTCATTATTAAAATATTTGTAAAGTTTAATAATATGTTATAAAGTAACGGACTTCGTTTCTGAGGTAACTATTATGAATCCGAATTTCAAATTAAACCTACTGACATTATCTTTACTGGCTATAACAAGTATCGCACACGCAGAAAATGAGGTTTCAACTCAAGAGCTTGATGAAATTCAAGTCAAAGGCAAATACATTGCCAAAGAGAAAAAAGTTTTTACCGAAGGTCAAGCCCAAAGTTCGCGTGAACGCGTTTATCAATCCAGCGAAAACATCGATGCCATCGTGCGGAGCATGCCCGGCGTCTTCACCCAACAAGACAAGGGATCGGGGGTATTGGCGGTCAATATTCGTGGCGATAGCGGTTTGGGACGCGTCAATACGATGGTTGACGGCGTAACCCAAACCTTCTATTCCACTTCTGCCGATGCCGGACGCAGCGGCAGCTCTTCGCAATTCGGTACGGCACTGGATCCCAATTTTATTGCCGGTGTGGATGTAACCAAAGGCAGTTTCTCGGGTGCCAATGGCATCAATACCTTATCCGGTACAGCCAATTTCCGTACTTTACGGGTAGACGATGTGGTACACGGAAACCATACCTTCGGCCTTTTAACCAAAGGATTGACCGGCACAAACAGCACAAAAAGCAATTTTATGGCAACCGGAGCGGTACAAAAATGGTTTGAAAGCGGTGCACGCCTTGGCGCGTTATATGGTTACAGCCACCGTAATGTCGAGCAAAACTATAAAGTAGGCGGCGGCGGTCAGCGTATCGGCAATTTTGGCGAAGAATATTTGGACCGTAAAAAACAAGAATATTTTGAAAGCAACTTATTGAAATTCGACCAAGGGCAAAATCGTTGGGTTCGCGACTTTTCTAAGCGCAACGCAGTCGGTAAAAGCTATTGGGACTACCCTTTCTCCAAAAAATATAACGATCCTGAGGTTTTGCAAAGAGATTATGTTGATGATTTGGAAAGAAGCTGGAAAGAGAATTTGGCACCGCAATGGGATCTGACACCTATCGACCCTACCAGCCTGCAACAACGCTCAAACAGTCATTTGGTCAAAGTGGAATACGAAAACGACAACAACAAGCTGGATCTTCAGCTTCGTACCATGAACAACCGTATCGGCAGCCGCAAAGTAGAAAATCGCAGCTACCAAGCCAATTACAATTTAAACATTGGCGATTATGTTGATTTAAACGTATTGGCCGCCCATAATCTGGGAAAACAAAAATATCCGAAAAACTCACGTTTTTCAGGATGGGGGCTGCTGGATTATTTGGAAACCAAAAACACAGCCAACCTTTTGGATATCAACAACCGCTTCTCTTTCAACCTTCCCAACAAAACAGATTTAAAAGCCACCGTCGGTTTCAATTTCTTTAAAAACCAATACAGTAAAAACCGCTTTCCGGAAGAGCTGAGCCTGTTTTACGACGGCCCCGACCAAGATGCCGGCCTGTACAGCTTTTTGGGCCGCTTCAAAGGCGACAAAGGAATATTTCCTCAAAAATCAACCATATTACAACCTTCAGGCCAGCAAAAATTCAATACGTTCTATTTTGATACTTCCTTGAAAAAAGGCATTTATCAATTGAATTACAGCACCAATATGGTCAACTACCGCTACAAAGGCGAATATACCGACTACTTCAATACCCAAGAAGACTTTAAAAAAGCATTTGGAGAAGATTCTGAAACTTATAAACAGCATTGCACACCAAGCTGCGACCTTTACGAACCGGTTTATACCAAATCCGGTAAAAAGCATGCGGTAAACCATTCGGTGGCATTAAACATCAATGTCAACGACTACTTTATGCCGTTTATCAGCTATTCGCGTACGCATAGAATGCCAAATATTCAAGAAATGTATTTTTCACAAATCGGCGACTCGGGCGTCAATACCGCCCTTAAGCCGGAACAGGCCAATACTTACCAAATAGGCTTCAATACCTTCAAAAAAGGGATTTTCAAGCCGGATGATGTATTGGGTTTCAAACTGGTCGCCTATCGCAGCAGGATAAACAACTATATTCACAATGTTTATGGCAAATGGTGGGATTTGGATAAAGCACCCAGCTGGGTAACCAGTACCGGCCTGCAATACTCTATCCAGCATCGAAACTATGCCAAACCTGTCCATAAAAATGGTTTGGAAGTGGAAATGAACTATGATTTCGGTCGCTTTTTTTCAACCCTGTCTTACGCATATCAAAAAACCAACCAGCCGACCAATTATAGCGATGCCAGCGAATCGCCCCGTAATTCTTCTAAAGAAGACCAAATCAAACAAGGTTACGGCTTAAGCAAAATTTCCCGCTTGCCCCGAGATTACGGGCGGTTTGAATTGGGTTCCCGCTGGTTAGGCAACAAATTGACCATCGGCGGCATTATGCGCTATTACGGCAAAAGTACACGGGCGACGACTGAGGAAGAATTTGTTGACGGTACAACCGGTGCCAACACCTACTCTTCACACCAAATGGGCAGAAGGGCGATCAAAAAAACAGAAAGCATCAACAGACAGCCGCTGATTTTTGATTTCTATGCCAATTACGAACCGAAGAAAAACCTTATCCTTCGTTTCGACATTCAAAATGCGTTCAATAAGCGCTATATCGATCCTTTGGATGCCGCAAACGATGCCGCAACTCAGCGCTATTTCAGCGTATTTGAAAGAAAAGGCGGTTTAGATGACGAAGAAGTTGAATGTGATGCCAACGGTTTATGCAATGGCAAATATGGCGGCACGACACGCTCCGTTCTGAATAACTATGCGCGTGGCAGGACTTTGCTGTTTACCATCAGTTATAAGTTCTAAACCTAACCGTCAGCATTCTTAATACTGTACTGACTAAAAAGCCGACAAACATAATGTTTGCCGGCTTTTTCAATATATTCTCAAAGTTTTCAATCTGAGACCTTTGCAAAAATGGTCCGTTAACGAAATTTGACGCATAAAAATGCGCCAAAAAAATTTTCAATTGGCTAAACTGATATTGAAAAAAAGTGGAAGAAATCAGGTAGGTTTTTCATTTTGAAAATGGCATTGAACATAAAATTTTAATAACTCATCTTATTGCAAAGATCTCCGCATATAAAAAGGTCGTCTGAAACATGAACTGGCCCCCAAATCTTGGACACTCATAA
>NZ_KV794871.1:0-1993 GCF_001808875.1 Neisseria sp. HMSC064E01 | reverse complement strand
GGCGGTGTAGCGGATGGCGGCGAGTTGCTTTTTGGTATCATCCATAGATTATCCTTTCTTAATTAAAATGAAGATTTGTGTCCGGCAGCGCAGCTGTTGCGGGCTTCTTCTTTGCTGGTAATGATTTCTCCATTGCAACCTAATACGGTTACGTGAGGGCTGGCATCAGCCTCCTCTTTGCTTGCCTCTCTGATATATTCAACTTGATCAATGGTATAAGTACCTCCTTCTACAACAGGTATACCGGCTTTGAAATAAAACAAGGTATAGCCCAAGTTAAATTTCCGGAGAAGTTTTATTTTCTCCTCAACAGCCTCTTCTATTTCTTCATCCGTAAAATCAGCAGTTTCAGCATTTGCACTGCTCCATAAGCCCAATCCTGCTGCTGCAACGGAACCACTTCTAACGATATTCAATCCTAGCTGTGGTGAGCGTGCTGCCATTGCTAAAAGTGGCAGAACGGCAGGAAGCATTTCCATCAGAACAGGTGCCAAAAGTAGAGTTGCTACCCCACCAATGGTAATTCCTATAATCAACATCAAAACATCTTCACCACGAATGAGAACCTTAGTTTCAATTTTCTCGGCAGATACCAAAGTCAATGCATCAATATCAGACTCTTTCTGAAGGTATTTCAATGCTTCCAACATACTCTGCTTATCGGCTACCGGCTTCGATGAATTATTGTCTTTATCCTGCCAGAAAAGCGTATCAGATGTTGCGTAGAAGCTACCACTCCTGCCATTTAGCCAAGGTATATCCTGAAATAGCTTTAGAGTTTCAGGACTATAATTCAATTGTGATTGCTCTTGAGGGGAAAGAAGGGGAGTTAGGTTTTGATCTGCTGTTTTGGAGATTACAGGGGCATTTACCCACTTCTCCCATTTAAATGTCCCATTACGACTTGGTTCTTGAGTAAATACCGGAGCCAGTTCAGCTGCAGTTTCATAAGCCTTCTCTTCCTCTTCCTCTAACCTCCCTTCGAAAGAACCAATGTGCAACAATGTCAGGCCTAAATCCTTAGCACTCATACGGACTATGTGTTTTGATTTACCTCTCAAAATCTTTAGATAATCTGTTTCTTGTGATTTTCCCCATCTATCAGTTTTGCCATTTTCATACTGGAATTTGATTTCGACAATGCGTAATAAATTGTCTGGGAAATCTTGTAGATACCATTTGTTTTTTTTGTGGTTAGGGATTTGAAAAATGGGATCGTCGGCTGTCAAACTGCTGCCATCCCATTTTTTGCCTATCCACATCAGATTTTTATCTTTCAGGATAACGAGGTCTGTACGTACAAAAGATGAGTTTTTTAATACGCCTTTCGCTCTAATTCCATAATAAACCGATCGATGCTGCCCATCTGTTTTACTGGAAGATAGAACAGGAATGGGTATTGCCTTTGTTCTCTTACTCTTAGGAATTTCCCATTTGGATTCTGCCTTATAGTCCCATTTATGGGAATTGAGAAACTCATCCACACGAATCAAAGCAGAAAATCGAGTTTGATATTCTTTGCCACGTCTGGATTGTTTAACCGTCTTCATGGTTAGGTGTGCTTTGATATAAATATACCCATAGTCCCATAAGCTTGGTAATTTCGCGTATTTTTTATCCTCGACAACAGTAGTAATTAGTGCCATTAGTGGTCCCCTTCTTTTTCAGTCCATTCAAGATATAAATCCATTGATTTCACTCCAGCGAAATATAGAGTTCTCTTACGTTCGGAAGAATGTTTCTGTTTTTGTATGTCGATTTTTACTTTTTCAGGTTTGTCTGTAAATGCCATGATGGTTTTTCCCTCCATATCGGTTATACCTTTAAGTTTTTCGTTATTTTCTGTCGTCAATTCATATGGCAAATTGGCAATAGGAAGACCTGTTTTCTCATTATAGATAATGTATCCGCCACTATAATTTTGTTTAAAATCAGATATCTTGTATTGTATTCCGTTGGCACCCGTCACCTCCATCGGCGCCTTCACCCTAAC
>NZ_KV794870.1:14012-17265 GCF_001808875.1 Neisseria sp. HMSC064E01 | reverse complement strand
TGGGGTGCAGTTCAGTTTTCAGACGACCTTTTCTTTATTATCTGCCTACCTTATTCGGGACGCATTTGCGGGAACAAAATCACGTCGCGGATGGTTTGCGAATCGGTCAGCAGCATCACCAGGCGGTCGATGCCGATGCCGCAACCGCCTGTCGGCGGCAGGCCGAATTCCATCGCGCGGATGTAGTCGGCATCGTAGTGCATGGCTTCGTCGTCGCCCGCGTCTTTTTGCGCCACTTGCGCTTTGAAGCGTTCGGCTTGGTCTTCGGGGTCGTTCAACTCGGAATAGCCGTTTGCCAGCTCGCGACCGACAACGAACAATTCGAAACGCTCAGTCAGTCCTTGTTTCGTATCCGAAGCGCGTGCCAACGGGGAAACTTCGACCGGGTAATCGACGATGAAGGTCGGGTTCCACAGTTTGCCCTCGGCACAACCTTCAAACAGGGCAAGTTGCAGGCTGCCGATGCCGGGGGACGGCGGCAGGCTTTCGCCGTGTTTGACGATTTCTTTTTTCAGCCACTCCGCATCGTTCAACTGCTCGTCGGTGTAGTGTGGATTGTATTTTTTGATGGCTTCGAGAATGGTCAGGCGTTCAAACGGGCTTTCCAAATCGACTTCTTTGCCGTTGTAGCTGATTTTCGCCGTGCCGTTGACCGTGCGCGATGCGTTGCGGATGATGTCTTCCGCCATCTGCATCATGCGTTCGTAGTCGGAGAAGGCTTCGTAGAATTCAATCATGGTGAATTCGGGGTTGTGGCGCACGGACATGCCTTCGTTGCGGAAGCTGCGGTTGATTTCAAACACGCGCTCCAAACCGCCGACCACCAGGCGTTTCAGATACAGCTCGGGGGCGATGCGCAGGTAGAGCGGGATGTCCAAGGCGTTGTGGTGGGTCACGAACGGTTTTGCCGTCGCGCCGCCGGGAATCGGGTGCATCATCGGGGTTTCGACTTCGAGATAATGCTCGTTCACCATGAAATTGCGCACGGATTGGATGATTTGGCTGCGTTTGATGAAGGTATTGCGCGATTCTTCGTTGGCAATCAAATCGACGTAGCGTTGACGGTATTTGGTTTCCTGATCGCTCAAGCCTTTGTGTTTGTCGGGCAGCGGGCGCAGGGATTTTGACAGCAGGCGGATGTCGGACACGCGCACGGTCAATTCACCGTGGTTGGTTTTGAACAAAGTGCCTTCCGCGCCGACGATGTCGCCCAAGTCCCAATGATTGAAATCGTCCAAAACTTCCTGACTCACGCCTTTGTTGTTCAGATAAAGCTGGATTTGACCGGTTACGTCTTGGATGGTGGCGAAGCTCGCCTTGCCCATTTGGCGTTTGAGCATCATGCGGCCGGCAATTTTGACGGGAACGGCTTGCGGGTCGAGTTCTTCTTTGCTGATTTCGCCGTATCGGGCGTGCAAATCGGCGGCAAAGCTGTTGCGCTTGAAGTCGTTGGGATAGGCAATGCGCTGTTGGCGGATGTTGTGCAGTTTTTCGCGGCGCAGGGCGATGATTTGGTTTTCATCCAACTGCGGCTCGGTTTGCGGATTGTTTTGTTCGCTCATGGTGTTTTCCGGAAAAATAAATCAGGCGCAATCTGTTTCAGACGACCTGATTGAATCACAAAATTTGCGCATATTTTACGCGATGTCGGTGTTTTTTTCTATCCGGCTCAAAAGGTCGTCTGAAAAACATCGGGCAGGGGTTTCCGGTCAATCCGTTTGGCGGGAAAAAGATACCTGAAATCAAGTTTGGAAAAACATTTGGCTTTTTTGCTGTTATACTCATTCCATTTATTTCAAATCAATATCTGAAGATTATGTACTGGTCTATTCCTGATATCCCCGATACCATCGTCGCCCGCAAAAACAGCAAGTGGAATACCCCTTGGGTATGGCTGACGGTATTGGCTTTGCTTTTCATTGCGGCGTTGATTGTTGTGTTGTGGCTGAAAATCAGCCCGTTTTATCTGTTGATACCGGTTGGCGTTTGGGGCGCGGCTTTGCTGTACCGCTTTATCTTGTCGATGAACCGCAGCGCGGCGGCAGATGCTTGGGAAACCGAAAAAGCGAATATCCGCAAAAAATGGACGGATTGGGCGCAAAGAAGCATCGTATTGGTTGATTCACACACCATCCTACCCGAACCCTTGTCGCTGCCGGACGTCATTACCCAAGCCTCAGGCGGACGAAATGCCGATCTTTTTCTGTTTCCGCGTGATGAAGACGAAGACCTGTGGCGCAGCGGCTATCCTTACGTTGCCGAACATTTTTACCAAAAATTGAGCGAATTGGCGGAATATCGACAGCCTGTGACCCTACACATCGATGCGCCGGACGAAGAAGCGTATTTGAACTGGCAGCAGAGATTTGAAGAAATCGCCGAAATGGCGGGTGTCCGCGCGACTATCAAGCCTTTGTCCGATGGCGAAAGTTTGATGGGCGATTGGGTGGAAAACCGTCAATTTGAAGGCATCCATGTGATTTTTTCGGCATGGCTGAACGAAGACGCCTCAGATGCCGAGTTTACAGAAAACGCGACTTGGCTGGCGTTCGCCTCGCCTTATGCCGCCAAACAGAACAAATTGCCCGTCAAAGCGGTTTTGCAGCGTCCGATTACCATCTCCTTGTTCGATGAAACGGCGCAAAACAAATCTTTCCGACACTACGCCGATTACGCTTTGAAAAACCGCACCATCCATGCCGCTTGGTTTGCCGCACCTCCTAAAGATACGCAACAATACGTCGGCAAACTTCGCCAAGCAGGTGTCAGCTGGAACGATAATTTCGACCTGCCCCTGATACACACACCCGAACCGTATACAGGTCAACTTCCGCGAGAAAGCCACTGGCTGACTTTGGGCTTGATGGCTGAAAACAGCGACCAGCAAAACCAATTGTTCGGCTGGCAGAAAGACGGCAATCTCTATATGGGCTGCCTGATTCATCAAAATTCAGTAGCATAAGCCAACTATCTTGTCATGGTACGAAAGGTCGTCTGAAAACTTGAAAGTTGAGTTTTCAGACGACCTTTTATTTAATCCTCGCCAGTTTGTGGCGTGGGCTTTGCCTACGAAATCTATCTTCTAAAAACTGAATTGGATGGTCACGTTTCACTGATTTCGTGGGTAGAACCCACGCTACGGATTGCAGCAACGGCAACTTGCCCCTTCCCCCGTCCGACGGGGGAAGATTAGGATGGGGGTGGTTCTATGGCTTTAGGTCAAATCAAATTCGTAAAGCCCGTAGAACCACCC
>NZ_KV794870.1:0-13912 GCF_001808875.1 Neisseria sp. HMSC064E01 | reverse complement strand
CCCGCCAGACGGGAGAGGGGGCAGGTTACAGGTTAAAAAGAGGTCGTCTGAAAACTTGAAAGTCGAGTTTTCAGACGACCTTTTTATTGAATCGATACATACTTGGAACAGACCGAACCCGTAGCGTGGGCTTTACCCACGATATGAATGTACGGATACCGCCCAATTTAGATGGTTAAATGACAGATTTCGCAGGCAAAGCCCACGCTACGGATTACTGCAACGGCAACCTGTCCCTTCCCCCGTCCGGCGGGGGAAGGTTAGGATGGGGGTGGTTCTATGACTTTGGGTAAAATCAAATTCGTTTGCCCCGTAGAACCACCCTCTCCCCAGCCCTCTCCCGCCAGATAAAAGAGCAAGAAGTTACAGATAAAAACAAGGTCGTCTGAAAACCTGAATCCCCAGTTTTCAGACGACCTCTTTATTTTCAAACCCGACTTACTTGACGCGTCCTGCTTTCAACACGCGTTGGGCGAAGAACACCATGCCTGTGATGAAGAACGCCAGTCCCAGCCAAGATGCGGTGGTTTCCCAGTTTTCCAGACCCAGCGCGAGCGGGGCGTCGGAGCCGCCGTTGGTCACGGAGAAGGCGATGATGAACGCCATCACCACGCCGACCAGGCTTTCGCCGACAATCAAACCGGCGGAGAACAAGGTTCCGATGCGTTCGGCGTTTTTCAGACGACCTTCACGGTTTTCCGCTTTCTTGCCGATGATGTGTTTCAACACCGCCGCCAACACTGCGCCGACCACGATGGGCATATTGACGGACGGAGGCAGGTAGATGCCCATGCCGACGGCGAGGACAGGCAGTGCGCG
The DNA here is from genome assembly GCF_001808875.1 of Neisseria sp. HMSC064E01. Lineage (NCBI taxonomy): Bacteria > Pseudomonadati > Pseudomonadota > Betaproteobacteria > Neisseriales > Neisseriaceae > Neisseria > Neisseria sp. HMSC064E01. Next base: position 13,093 of record NZ_KV794870.1, on the reverse strand, counting down.
TTTGCCGCCGGACGATTTTTTCAACACCAAATCGACGACGATCAACACCGCGCCGATCGCGATGCCGGTGAAAATGTACGCCCATTCAAGGTTGTGGGCGAAGATACCCGACGCGATGGTCGTCATCAAAGTCGCTTGCGGAGCCGCCAAAGCCTGCGCCGCGTCCATGCCTTCGCGCGGCATTGCGCCGGTAAAGCCGTAGGCTTCGTAGAGCAGTTCCAACACGGGCGAGATGACGAATGCGCCGACGATACAGCCGATAATCAACGCAATCTGTTGTCTCCAAGGCGTTGCTTTGAGCAGGTAGCCGGTTTTCAAGTCTTGCAGGTTGTCGTTGGAAATCGAAGCCACGCAAATCACTGCCGAACCGCAGAACAAGGTCAGAGCCAGCAAGAATTTGCGGTTGGCTTCATCCGCCATCAAGCCGCCGGATTCGCCCACGACCAACAACACCAGCGAAATGATAACGATGGAAACGATGCCCACGCCCGAAATCGGGCTGGAAGACGAGCCGACCAAACCCGCCATATAACCGCAGGCGGCGGCGACCAAAAAGCCGATGATGGAAGCCAAAAGCGTACAAACGATCACCAAAAGCCAAGTCATGCCGCCTGTAATGTGCGAATCGCCGATAAAGTGATAAAACGATACGCCCAAAATCAGCATCATGGACGATACCCAGAAAATCATTGTCTTAGGCGACAAATCCTGTTCTGTACGTTCCGCTGCAGGCGCGCCGCCCCCGAAACTCTTGAACGACATTTTCAGACCTTCCACCACCGGCTTGAGCAGCATCAAAAGCGTCCAAACCGCCGCAATACCAATAGTACCCGCGCCGATAAAGCGTACTTTTTCCTTCCACAGCTTCATCGCAAACGCCGCCATTTCCATATCGGCAGGCTGCGGAATGTGCGATGAAAAATACGGCACGGCAATGCCCCAAGCAATCGAAATGCCCAGCAGGATGGCGATACCGCCCGTCAGACCGACCAGATAGCCCGCGCCCAACAATGCCATCGAAAAGCCCATCGGCAGTTGGAAAATCGCCGTGCCGCTTTTGAACCAATAACTCGCACTGTCGGCAATTACGCGCAAACCGTTGGAACAAAAGCTCATAAAGCCCGCCAACGCGCCGCCTGCCGCCAGCTCTTTAATGCCGCTGCCGCCCTGACGGCCTTCCTCCTCGTGGCTGCCGACTTTCAAAATCTCCGCCGCCGCCACGCCTTCGGGATAAGGCAACTCGCTTTTCACCACCATCGCGTAACGCAGCGGAATGGTGAAAATCACCCCCAAAATCCCGCCCGCCATACACAACAGCGCAGTCTGCCAAAACGGGAAACCGCTCCAATAGCCCGCCATCAACAAACCGGGCAGGACGAAAATAATGCTCGACAAAGTACCCGCCGCCGAAGCCTGCGTCTGCACCATATTGTTTTCCAAAATATTGCTGCCTTTGCAAAACTTCAAAACCGCCATCGAAATCACTGCCGCCGGAATCGACGAAGCAAAGGTCAGACCGACCTTCAAGCCGAGGTAAACGTTCGACGCGGTAAAGATCACGGTAATCAGCGCACCGAGTATCATGCCCCGAAGCGTCAGCTCGCGGCAATCCGCATAAGGATCGTGAGTGGATTGTGTCATCGTGGATAGCCTTTCGGTTAACAAAAAACTCTACGGCAGGTTCGAACCGGCTGCCGATTCTGCCTTTATGGTGTTGCGGCGGCAAGGAAATGTCAAGTTAGACAAAGAATGTGCAAAGAAAGCGGAAAAGTATAGTGGATTAAAATTGCAATGATACGGCGTTGCCAACGCCCTTATGTACTACCCGTACACGGCGGGCGTTGCCGCCTTGTCTCATTTTTATTTTAATCCACTATAAAAGGTCGTCTGAAACCGGTGGCCGCATTTTCAGACGACCTTAGCGGTTCAAATCGCCTCACCCAAACCTGAAAAACCTCCGAATCCCACCATTTATTCCTTCAATAACCGACCGTCCTTTATAAAAAAATCTGTTCCTTCCGTTGACGGATCGTTCAGATTCAGAGCCTGCTCCGGATTTCAGACGACCTATTGTCGCTTTTACGCCACTTCAAACAACTTTAAAGATAACGTCATTTCATGACAAAACCTTGCAATCGGCTTGCAATCGCGTTCCAGCCGTGATTTCAACCTGATAGATACAGGAAATTTCACTTCAGACGGCCCAAACGGATTGAATAGCCAAGATTTACACGGTAAACTTATACAATTAAAAAATTTTATGATTTACTCACTATTATGAAACCCGCCTTCGACATAAAGTCAGCCCGGCTTGACGTGCTGGCTATTCACCTGCATACCGCAGACTTGACCGAACTGGAAGAATTTTTGCGCCAACGCGCCGGTCAATACCAAGAATTGGATGTCGTCCCCTTCGTTTTGGATGTGCAGGATTTTGACCATCCCGAGTCATTGGACATCGGTTCCATGATTTCCCTTTTCGCCCGTTACGGCATGCAGATTCTGGGGCTGCGCCACGAAAGCGAATATTGGGCATCCTTCGCAGCACGTTACCATTTGGTTTTCAGCCGTAGCGACAAATCCGAGCCGCAACAGCCCAAAATCAACCAAGAGCCTGCACCCGTTCAGGCAACGGTCATCAGCAACCCGACCGTCCTCATCAGCACCCCCGTCCGCACCGGACAACAGGTTTACGCGGAAAACGGCGACCTTATCGTAACCGGCATCGTCAGCCAAGGTGCGGAACTCATTGCCGACGGAAACATTCATATTTATGCGCCCATGCGCGGCAGGGCTCTGGCAGGCGCGAAAGGCAACACCAACGCGCGCATCTTCATCCACTCCATGCAGGCGGAACTGGTCTCCGTAGCGGGCATCTACCGCAATTTCGAACAAGACCTGCCCGACCACCTGCACAAAAAAGCCGTACAGGTTTCATTGCAAGACAACCGCCTGGTTATCAGCGCAATCGACACAGATTAACCATTCCAAGCATTTGATAAAGGAAACATCGTGACAAAAATCATCGTAGTAACTTCAGGCAAAGGCGGCGTAGGCAAAACCACGACCAGCGCCAGTATCGCAACCGGACTGGCTCTGCGCGGCCACAAAACAGCCGTCATTGACTTTGACGTCGGCTTGCGCAACCTCGACCTGATTATGGGTTGCGAACGACGTGTCGTTTACGACTTGGTTAACGTTATCCAAGGAGAAGCCACGCTCAACCAGGCCCTGATTAAAGACAAAAACTGCGAAAACCTCTTCATTCTGCCCGCTTCGCAAACCCGCGACAAAGACGCGCTGACCCGTGAAGGCGTCGAAAAAGTCATGCAGGAATTGAGCAGCGACAAAATGGGATTCGAATACATCATCTGCGACTCCCCCGCCGGTATCGAACAAGGCGCATTGATGGCGCTCTACTTCGCCGACGAAGCCATCGTCACCACCAACCCGGAAGTATCCAGCGTCCGCGACTCCGACCGCATTTTGGGCATCCTGCAAAGCAAATCCCGCAAAGCGGAACAAGGCGGTACAGTTAAAGAACACCTGCTGATTACCCGCTACTCGCCCGAGCGCGTCAGCAAAGGCGAAATGCTGTCCGTACAAGACATTTGCGACATCCTGCGCATCCCGCTTTTGGGAGTGATTCCCGAATCGCAAAACGTCCTGCAAGCATCCAATGCCGGCGAACCCGTCATCCATCAAAACAGCGCGACTGCCGCAGAAGCCTACAAAGACGTTATCGCACGCCTCTTGGGTGAAAACCGTGAAATGCGTTTCCTCGAAGCCGAGAAAAAAGGCTTCTTCAAGCGACTGTTCGGAGGCTAAGTCATGTCATTAATGGATATGTTGTTCGGCAGAAAGCCGAAGACCGCCGCTGTTGCACGCGACCGCCTGCAAATCATCATTGCACAAGAGCGCGCCCAAGAAGGTCAAGCACCCGACTATCTGCCTACCCTGCGTAAAGAATTGCTGGAAGTATTGTCCAAATACGTCAACGTTTCTTTGGACGACATCCGCATTTCCCAAGAAAAACAGGACGGTATGGACGTTCTCGAATTGAACATCACCCTGCCTGAACAAAAAACGGAACAGAAAAAGGCTTAACACATGACCTTGACCGAATTGCGTTACATCGTAGCCGTCGCGCAGGAGCGTCATTTCGGACGTGCCGCGCGCCGCTGCTTTGTCAGCCAGCCCACCCTTTCCATCGCCATCAAAAAGCTGGAAGAAGAGCTGTCGGTGTCCCTGTTTGACCGCAGCAGCAACGACATCATCACCACTGAAGCGGGCGAGCGCATCGTTGCCCAAGCCCGCCGCGTGCTGGAAGAAGCCGAGATGATCAAGCACCTTGCCAGCGAAGAGCAAAACGAATTGGAAGGCGCATTCAAACTCGGTCTGATTTTTACCGTCGCCCCCTACCTTCTGCCCAAGCTCATCATTTCCCTGCGCGAAACCGCGCCGAAAATGCCCCTGATGCTTGAAGAGAACTACACGCACATCCTGACCGAATCGCTCAAGCGCGGCGACGTCGATGCCATCGTAGTCGCAGAACCCTTCCAGGAACCGGGTATCGTCACCGAGCCGCTGTACGACGAGCCTTTCTTCGTCATCGTCCCCAAAGGACACCATTTCGAAGAACTCGATGCCGTTACCCCGCAAATGTTGGGCGAAGAGCAGGTTTTGTTGCTGACGGAAGGCAACTGTATGCGCGATCAGGTCCTATCAAGCTGTTCCGAACTTGCCGCCAAACAGAAAATCCAAGGTCTGACCAACACCCTGCAAGGCAGCTCCATCAACACCATCCGCCACATGGTTGCCAGCGGTCTCGCCATTAGCGTCATGCCTGCTACCGCACTGACCGAAAACGACCATTTGCTGTTCAGTATCATCCCTTTTTCAGGCTCCGTACCGCACCGCCGCGTCGTTTTGGCATACCGTCGGAACTTCGTTCGCCCCAAAGCACTGACTGCCTTGCGGACTGCCATCCTCAATTCCCATCTTCACGGCGTTACTTTTGTTCAAGAGTAAAACGCATTGAATGCTAGGAGCAGGCTGCCGATTGGTTTCGGCAGCCTGCTTTATTTGTACCTTAACGAACGGACAAACCGAAAACTGTGCAGATTGTTCGAGCGGCTAGAATCAATAGACTTGGTACTTGATACCTTAAAACATGGTTTCCTGCGAACTTGAGCAGGACAAGACTCCCATCCATTTCCAATCAAGCCAATCAACTGACCATTTATAGTGGATTAAATTTAAATCAGGACAAGGCGACGAAGCCGTAGACAGTACAGATAGTACAGCAAGGCGAGGTAACGCCGTACTGGTTTAAAGTTAATCTACTATAATACAAAACGTCGTCTGAAAACCCTAAATACAGTTTTCAGACGACGTTTGACTTTATTACCTACCTTAAATCTCGCTACCGCCGACAGTCAACCCGGCATCAATCCGCAAGGTCGGTTGTCCGACGCCGACCGGCACGCTCTGCCCGTCTTTACCGCACACGCCGACACCGCTATCCAACGCGGTATCGTTGCCTATCATGGAAACATGTTTCAACACTTCAGGACCGTTGCCGATGATGGTTGCGCCTTTGACGGGATATTGCAGTTTGCCGCCTTCGACCCACCATGCTTCGGATGCGCTGAAGACGAATTTGCCGCTGGTGATGTCCACTTGTCCGCCACCGAAGTTGACGGCGTAAATGCCTTTGTCGATGGACGCGATGATTTCGTCGGGTTCGTAGCCACCGTTTTCCATGAAGGTGTTGGTCATGCGCGGCATAGGAGCGGAGGCGTAGCTTTCGCGGCGGCCGTTGCCGGTGGATTGCGTACCCATCAGGCGGGCGTTGGTTTCGTCCTGCATATAGCCGACCAAGATGCCGTCTTCAATCAATACGGTGCGGCGTGTTTCGTTGCCTTCGTCGTCGATATTGAGCGAACCGCGTCTGTCGGCGATGTCGCCTTGGTCAACGACGGTCACGCCTTTGGCGGCAACGCGCTCGCCGATTCTGCCTGAAAAGACGCTGGTTTCTTTACGGTTGAAATCGCCTTCCAAGCCGTGTCCGACGGCTTCGTGCAGCAACACGCCCGGCCAGCCGTTGCCCAAAACGACAGTCATTTCACCTGCGGGTGCAGGGCGGGATTCGAGATTAATCAAGGCTTGTTTGACCGCGGAATCGACAAACTGCCGCACCAAAGTTTCATCAAAATAAGCCAAGTCGTAGCGACCGCCGCCGCCCGCGCTGCCCTGTTCGCGCCGGTCGCCCTGTTTGGCGATGACGGTAACGTTCAGGCGCACCATCGGACGGATGTCGGCGGCGTGCCTGCCGTCGAGGCGGGCGATGTAAATCATGTCATATTCGCAAGTCAGCCCCGCCATCACTTGCACGATGCGCGGATCAGCGGCTTTGGCAAGCGTTTCCACTTTGTTCAATAAGGCAACTTTGGCGGCAGAATCGAGACCGATAATGGGATTCAGCACCGCATGGACGGATTTGCCGTATGCGGCGGACGGCACTTTGACAGAAGCTTCGCCGCCTGCCGCGCCGATGACGCGGACAGCTTGGGCGGAACGGTTGATCGAATCGATACACAAACTGTCCGCATAGGCAAAAGCGGTTTTTTCGCCAGAAACAGCGCGCACGCCCACACCCTGATCGATTTGGAAACTGCCTGATTTGACGATGCCCTCTTCCAAATGCCAGCTCTCAAAAGCAGTGCGCTGGCAGTAAATGTCGGCGTAATCGACGTGATGCGCGCCGATGATGCTCAGGCTTTTTGCGAGCAGCTCAGGGGAAAGGTGATTGGCTTCGAGCAAATCGCGCTGTACGGTAGCGTAAGTTAAGTGCATGGTTTTCAGACGACCTTCAGGGCTGGATAAACTTGGGGCTTGATTATACGGCATTTGCTCTCTTTCTAGTCGAATAGATAACAAGCGTACTCAAGTTTCCGCTGCTACATTACAGACGGCAGGCAAGGCAGCATCATACCTTTACATTTTGTCTGATAGCTTGAACGGGCGGCTTGGATTGTTTTTACACTGGGGGTCGTCTGAATCGCTTGCTTACAAAATTCCATCCTATTCATTTGAATGAATAATCGGCTTGCCCTAGCGTGTTAAATCATGTTAGGTTATGATGTTTCTTTTAATATATAAATAGATGGCCGACAGGTCGTCTGAAACGGAGAAAAGGCATGAATGCCGTAGTGATTGCAGTAATCGTGATGCTCGTATTGTCGCTGTCGCGGGTACACGTCGTATTGAGCCTGACTGTCGGTGCGTTCGTCGGCGGACTGGTGGCGGGAATGCCTCTGGAAAACGTCGTGGATGCGGCAGGCAATGTTACGCAGTCGGGGATTATTCCCGTGTTTAACGAAGGTTTGAAGGGCGGCGCGCGGATCTCTTTGTCTTACGCGATGCTCGGTGCGTTTGCTATGGCGATTACCTATTCCGGGCTGCCGCAGCAGCTTGCTGGAGGCATTATTCGCAAACTCAACAACAGTCAGGATGCCGCGAAAGGCGAGAGTTCGGTGAAATGGACGCTGTTGCTGATTATTTTGGCGATGGGCATCATGAGTCAAAACGTTGTGCCTATCCATATCGCCTTCATTCCGATGATTATTCCGCCGCTTTTGCTGGTGTTTAACCGCTTGAAAGTCGACCGTCGATTGATTACTTGCGTGATTACATTCGGATTGGTAACGACTTATATGTTCCTACCCTTCGGCTTCGGCGCGATTTTCTTAAACGACATTCTTTTGGGCAACATCAAATCTGCGGGCATGGACGTCAAAGGCATCAGCGTCATGCACGCGATGGCGATTCCTGCTTTGGGCATGGTTTCGGGGCTGATTTTGGCGTTTATCCATTACCGCAAACCGCGTTCTTATCAAACCAATACCGTTGATACCGAGGACAACCGCGAAGCATCCGAACAACCGCAACCTTCGGCTTACCGCAGTCTGGTGGCGGCAATCGCAATCGGCGTATGTTTTGCGATTCAGTTGATGTATGAAGATTCGCTGGTGCTGGGCGCGATGCTGGGTTTTGCCGTCTTTATGATGCTCGGCGTGATGAATCGCAATGCCGCCAGCGATGTGTTCGGCGAAGGCATCAAAATGATGGCGATGGTCGGTTTCATCATGATTGCAGCGCAAGGTTTTGCGGCAGTCATGACCGCGACAGGCGAGATCAAACCGCTGGTTGAACACAGTATGCAGCTTTTCGGCGGCAATAAAGGCATGGCGGCATTTGCCATGTTGTTTGTCGGATTATTGGTTACTATGGGTATCGGCTCTTCTTTCTCCACTTTGCCGATTATTACCGCGATTTATGTGCCGCTGTGTATCAGCCTCGGCTTCTCGCCGCTGGCAACCGTCGCCATCGTCGGTACGGCGGGCGCGTTGGGCGATGCCGGTTCGCCCGCGTCCGACTCGACGCTCGGCCCGACCATGGGTTTGAACGCCGACGGACAACACGACCACATCCGCGACTCCGTCATCCCAACCTTTATCCACTACAATATCCCGCTGATGATTGCCGGCTGGATTGCCGCTATGGTGCTGTAAATGAGTGAAATGGACGAATTGGAACACCGCATCATCGAGCTGGAAATCCAAACCGCGCTTCAGGAAGACTTAATCGGCAGCCTGAACGATACGGTGGCGAAAATGCAGCAGACGCTGGATTTGCAGCAGGCGCAGTTGAGGCTGCTTTATCAGAAAATGCAGGACAAAGGCGCAAACGGAGAGCGCGAACCTTACAGCCTGCGTGATGAAATTCCGCCGCATTATTGAAGCGGAAATATGAAAGAAGGTCGTCTGAAAAATGGTTTTCAGACGACCTTCAAATTTTAAAACCCAAATTAAAATGACGAACCTTCCTGCTTCAAAAATTCCGCCTCTTCCTCCGTGCTTTCACGCCCCAATACGGCATTGCGGTGTGGATAACGTCCGAAGCGGTCGATGATGACTTTGTGTTTGATTTCAAAATCCAATGCGTGTCCGTCGGTATAGCGTTCAAACAGAGGAACGGCTTGTTCGTGGACAACTTGGCTTTCGCTGTGCATCAACGGCATGAGCATGAAATGGCGTTCGTGCGATAGGAGGTCGGCGAAACTGGGCTGACGGACGGCTTCTTGGGTAAGGATGAGAGTGGCCAAATCTTGGGCAAATGCTTGGGGGCTGTTGCGAAAAAGGTTGCGCGAGAATTGGTCGAGCAGGATGATTTCGGCGAGCCTGCCTTGCAGGGTGTCGCGCCAGTGTGCAAGCTCGCCACGGGCCGCCTGTTGCCAGACATCAAAAAATCGCGCGCGAATCTCGGCATCGAATTCATCGTTTTTGGCAAACAGAAAAGGACGGTTTTCTTCGGCAAACCAGAAATCTAAGACGGTTTGGGGTGTTATGAACATTCCTTGCAATAGAGGATTATTAAGTATAAGGTCGTCTGAAAAACCGAATCAAAGTTTTCAGACGACCTGCTTTATTACGCCTATATCTCGACAACTTTTGATTAATCCACCCGCTCCAACTGACTTTTATGAACATACCCTTGGGTAGCCGTATCTTTTAATTGAACGAGGTACCAATCCTTACGAACGGTTTTCAATTTTTCTACTATGGCGTTGTCGTCCAAGCGTTTGATTATGTCGGCATGGGCATCCGGTTGTCTCCTGAGGTTAACCTTATGGCTATCTGTGGATTTAACGATGAAATCATTATTCATAATCAACGAGTAAATACAGCCCGAATCAGGTATTTGTTTAGCCGTCGTTTTGGGAATTTTTTCAAATTTTATAAGTTTGGCAGAATAATATTTACCGTCACAAATGACTTCCGTACCCACTTTACCCATAGTAATTTGGGCAGGCTGTTTGACAGAATCTTCCTGATAGACGTAGAAATTCGAAGGAAGCACCAATTCTTTCAAAACAGCAGCTTGCTGCGATTTGCTCAAATTAAGGGAGATTCGGTTTTGATTCGATATTTTGGTGTCTTCAGGGATAAAGTCAAAATATAAAATCCTTTGATTCCGAGCATTACCATCTAAATTATTACCCCAATAAACCCACAGCATGCCCTTTTGAGGAACGCCTTGTGCAAATGTCAGCTGAAATACGCTCAAAATAAAGCCGACAAAAATAAAATAAAGAAATTGTTTATTTTTCAAAGCCATTTTCAATGACGCTCAGAATCTACTTACCGAAATTGCCCTTCACTCAGTCCGGACAACAGACAATATCGTTGATTGTTTAATACATTCACAACAGAGGTCGTCTGAAAACAGTCAAGAACTGCGCAAACCTGCATTACTTCGCCAATTCTTGGTCGATTTCCTGATAAAGCTCAGCAAAGTTCGGTTCGCCGACGAAGGTTTTCAGGATTTCGCCTTTTTTATTAATCAGAAAAGAAGTCGGGTAAACCTGCGTACCGAACGCTTGGGCGGCGGCTTTATCGGCATCAAACATGACGGTAAAAGGCAAGCCGTATTCTTTGACGTATTGGTTTACGCTTTCCAACGGGTCTATCGGCTGTGCAATGCCGAGGACTTGGAAGTCTTTGCCTTGATAGTCTTTGGACATTTTGATGACTTTGGGCATTTCGCTGACACAGCCCGGGCAGGAGGGAAACCAAAAATTGATGAAACTGACTTTGCCTTGCAAATCGGCATTGGACACCGGTTTGCCTTGCAGGTCGGACAAAGAGAATGCGGGAGTAGGTTTGTTATCCGGAATAAGGACGATGGCGAGCAGCGCGCCGATAATAGCGACGGTGGCAATGGTAATGAGTTTTTTCATGCTTCGGCGTATTGTTTTAAAAGGATAAATAGAGGTTCGGGAATACTGATGCTCCGCCCACTTTCTGCGCTGACAACCATCAGCGTACTTTCGGCTTCAACGGCATTTTTACCACTGGGCAAAACGATGTTTTGGGTAAGGATAATATGACGCGAAGTCAGCTCTTTCAGACGACCTTCAAAGCGCAATATGTCGCCATCGACGGCGGCACGACGATAACGGATGTCGGTGCGGACGACCACCAGCATCAAGCCGTCGATTTCAGACAAAAACCCGTGTTCCTCAAAAAACGTCCAGCGCGCTTCTTCGAGAAATTCGAGATAGCGCGCGTTGTTGACATGACCGTAGCCGTCAAGATGATAATTGCGGACGCGGATATTCATCAGTTCAGATTGAAAGGTTGAAAGGCTTCGCGGGCGAGCGGTTCGTGTTCGAGGTCGGTGATGACGGTTGAGAGCTGGATGTCGAACCATTCGTTGAAAATATCGGCATCCAAATCAGGCCACTCGCTTTCGTCTTCGCACCAGTCGGCAAGTTCGGCAGCGAAAATGTCTTCAAACCGCGCTTCGATTTCGTCCCAGACTTCGTCGGCGGTTTCACACGGACGAACAAGGTAAGAATTGGCATCGGCTTGAATATCTTCAAGCGTCAAACCGTCAAGATGATTACCGGGCAGGGTTTGCAGCCAGTTCCAAAAAGGATCGAGCGGGATGAGCAGGAAGACGCTGCGGTTGACTTCGTACATGATGTTTTCCTTGGTTTCAGATAAGGGAATGATATAGCAAAGGTCGTGCAAACGCCATCTTTGCCCGCTGAAGGATAGATAGGTTGGGGAGCGATGTTTAAACTGCAACCCATTTTCTGCTTCATTACTTTTTTGTAAATCTGATTGCCGCTCTTTTTTCTTGTTGAATCAGCAAGTCAAACTAAGATTTGAAAAAACCTGCTTCTTCCAACACTGCATTTGCAACCAGTGTATCGGTATCTTTTCTTAATAATAAGTGCAACTCATGAAAATCTTGTTTCAAGCTGGCAACTGCTTTAGGATGTTCATACCAATAAATCATGGCTTCTGCCAATTTTTCAGGCGTCGCATCGTGCTGCAAAAGCTCCGGAACAGCACATTTGTTCAACAAAATATTGGGCAGACCGACATGTGGCACTTTAACTTTGCGCTTCACATAAGCATAAGTCAGAGGCGATATTTTATAGCTGATCACCATAGGACGTTTGCACAAAGCCACTTCCAGCGTTGCCGTCCCGCTGGTCACCAAAACCACATCTGCCGCAGTACAAACAGTATCTGCTTGTTTATCGACTAATGTAATGGGAAGGTCCGAAAATTGCGCAGATGCAAGAATTTTTGATATACGCCGGTGGGTTGCTTGTGTAGCAACCGGCATAAGAAACTGTGCCTGTGGGTAACGCTTCAACAGAAGTAATGCGGTTTGAAAAAATACAGGAGCCATGTAATCAATTTCGCTAACACGACTGCCGGGCATCAAGGCAAATACTGGGATAGACGGTGCTACTCCCAACTGACGACGCGCAGAAGATTGATCAACATCTACAGGCATGGTTTGAGCCATCGGATGACCGACAAACTCAGCCTTACCACCGGCATCTAAATAGAGCTGTGGTTCCATTGGGAAAAGGCACAACACCCGGTTAACTTGATGAACAATTTTGTTCACCCGTTCACGCCTCCACGCCCAAACAGAAGGGCTGACATAGTGAACCGTTGGAATACCCGTTTTCTTCAGTTTCTCTTCCACCCAAAGATTAAAATCAGGTGCATCAATCCCAACAAAAACATCCGGTTTTATACGAATAAGGTCATTAACCAGACCTTTACGGATTTTCAAGATTTCGGGCAAACGTTTAACTACCTCAACAAAGCCTCGTACTGCCAATTTTTCTTGGTCATAAAGACTTTCAAATCCTTCCGCCTTCATACGCTCGCCACCAATGCCAATAAATTTAGCATCAGGAAAACGTTTTTTAATCGCACAAATAAGATGTGCACCAAGCAGATCACCCGATGCCTCAGCAACACTCATTGCAATCGTGAGAGAAGTAGTCATATAAAATTATGGAATACAAAAAGAACTTAATAAGTGTAATACCTAACAGGAAAGATGCTTACAGTCAAATCTCAGTTATAGTATAGGGCTGAAAAGCAACCTTCTATCTATAGTGAATTCACTTAACCTTTACTGTAAAGTAGAGAGAATAACATCAATATACTGAAAGTATTTTATAGTCAATTAAAAACAAAATGGTACAATA
>NZ_KV794869.1:0-353 GCF_001808875.1 Neisseria sp. HMSC064E01 | reverse complement strand
TTATAGTCAATTAAAAACAAAATGGTACAATACTCAACTTTGAAGGTCTAACCATGGCATACTCTGCGGACTTAAGAAACAAAGCTTTAAACTATTACGAACAATGCAAAAACATCAGCCAAACCGCAGCAACGTTTAACTTGTCAAGAAACACGCTTTACCTGTGGATTCGCCTTAAAAAACAAACAGGCAGCCTAAAACATCAAGTTACCGGTCTGAATGCCGTCAAATTGGATAGGCAAAAACTGGCTCAATATGTTGGGCAACACCCAGATGCCTATCTGCATGAAATCGCCAAACATTTTGATTGTACGGCAGCCGCCGTTTGCTATGCACTCAAACAGATGGGGATG
>NZ_KV794868.1:0-8203 GCF_001808875.1 Neisseria sp. HMSC064E01 | reverse complement strand
CTTGTCCTGATTTAAATTTAATCCACTATACTTTTCCATCCATAATAAACCGACCGCTTGCATTCTATTATTTCAAGCGTTCTGATTTATAATCGGGTCGTCTGAAAACCTGCCCACCGCCATCCATCCCATGACCACGGACTTCGACATCCCCCTCTTCCTCAAAAACCTGCCCAACCTGCCCGGCGTGTACCGTTTTTTCGACGAAGGCGGCAACGTTTTATACGTCGGCAAAGCCGTCAACCTCAAGCGGCGCGTGTCCGGCTATTTCCAGAAAAACGACCATTCCCCGCGCATTGCATTGATGGTGAAACAGGTTCATCATATCGAAACCACCATCACACGCTCCGAAGCAGAAGCCCTGATTCTCGAAAACAACTTCATCAAAGCCCTGTCGCCCAAATACAATATCCTTTTCCGCGACGACAAAAGCTATCCCTACCTCATGCTCAGCGGACATCAATATCCGCAGATGGCGTATTACCGCGGCACGCTGAAAAAGCCCAACCAATACTTCGGCCCCTATCCCAACAGCAACGCCGTGCGCGACAGCATCCAAGTTCTGCAAAAAGTCTTCATGCTGCGCACCTGCGAAGACAGCGTGTTCGAACACCGCGACCGCCCTTGCCTGCTGTACCAAATCAAACGCTGCACCGCGCCCTGCGTCGGACACATCAGCGAAGAAGACTACCGCGACAGCGTGCGCCAAGCTGCTACCTTCCTCAACGGCAAAACCGACGAACTGACCCGCACCCTGCAACACAAAATGCAGACCGCCGCCGCCAACCTGCAATTTGAAGAAGCCGCCCGCTATCGCGATCAAATCCAGGCACTCGGCATCATGCAGAGCAACCAGTTCATCGACAGCAAAAACCCGAACAATCCCAACGACATCGACCTGCTCGCGCTTGCCGTTTCAGACGGCCTCGTCTGCGTACACTGGGTCAGCATACGCGGCGGGCGGCACGTCGGCGATAAAAGCTTCTTCCCCGACACCAAAAACGATCCCGAACCGAACGGGCAAGATTACGCCGAAGCCTTCGTCGCCCAACACTATCTGGGCAAAAGCAAACCCGACATCATCATCAGCAACTTCCCCGTACCCGACGCATTGAAAGAAGCCTTAGAGGGCGAACACGGCAAACAAATGCAGTTCGTAACCAAAACCATAGGTGAACGCAAAGTCTGGCTAAAAATGGCGGAACAAAACGCACAAATGGCGATTGCCCAACGCCGCCTGCAACAAAGCAGCCAGCAACACCGCATCGACGAGTTGGCAAAAATCCTGAACATGAATTCAGACGACCTCAACCGCCTCGAATGCTTCGACATCAGCCACACCCAAGGCGAAGCCACCATCGCCTCCTGCGTCGTGTACGACGAACAAAACATCCAACCCTCGCAATACCGCCGCTACAACATTACCACCGCCAAACCCGGCGACGACTACGCCGCCATGCGCGAAGTCCTCACCCGCCGCTACGGCAAAATGCAGGAAGCCGAAGCCAACGGCGAAGCCGTCAAATGGCCCGATGTCGTATTGATTGACGGCGGCAAAGGACAAATCGGCGTCGCCGTATCCGTATGGGAAGAACTCGGGCTGCACATCCCCTTGATCGGCATCGCCAAAGGCCCCGAACGCAAAGCCGGCATGGAAGAACTCATCCTCCCGTTCACCGGCGAAACCTTCCACCTGCCGCCCAACAGCCCCGCCCTGCACCTCCTGCAAACCGTGCGCGACGAATCACACCGTTTCGCCATCACCGGCCACCGCAAAAAACGCGACAAAGCCCGCGTTACCTCTTCCCTCAGCGACATCCCTGGCGTAGGCAGCAAACGCCGCCAAGCTCTACTCACCCGCTTCGGCGGTCTGCGCGGTGTCGTTGCTGCCAGCAAAGAAGATTTGGAACAGGTCGAAGGCATCAGCAAAGCATTGGCGGAAACCATTTACGAGCATCTGCATTGAAAGATAGGGTAAATAAAGCAAAAGGTCGTCTGAAAAGTTTTCAGACGACCTCTTGTTATTCTCTATATCACATTAAAAACAATATTTTTTTAAAACCTTATTAGGAACGTATTGATAAATATCCTGAAATTCTTTCTTTACCGCGGCTGAGGCAGGATTCAGCTTCTCATTCCGCACCAATTTTATTTTATCTTTGGTTACTTCCGACAACGATGCAGCGGTATAGCGGTATTCCTGATGCGAACCTGCCGTCAAACGGTCTCGAGTAAATTCATACCGATATTTATCCTTTCCCGTTTCCCCATAAAAATCAACATCCATCCTGCAACGTCCTTGCAGTTGGGCAAACAATACCAACCCGCTTCCCTCCGGACTCAATTCAAAATCCGTCAAATCCCTTTCATAAACTTTCTTCCATTGGGAATGATGACTTTGAGCAGCAAGCAAACCCGAGCTCAAACATAAAACTGAAACCAATAAACCCTTAGCGACATCCATATATGATTACACCTAAATTTCAAGAGTCCATTATTAAAGCAAAGGACTGAAAATAATACGATTAGATTTCAATTGACTCAATCCTGCTCATCAAACAAGCTGATATCGAACAAATCCGGTTCGCTCATCCGAGCGCGGCAATCGACCTTGATGTCCTCATTTACCCGACAGCAACACGGCAGAATCTCACCGGGCGCGACAAACGCGAGCGGGAAATCGTCGTAGGACACTCTGCCGTCCAATATTTTGACACGGCAGGAACCGCAATAGCCGCTTCGGCACTGGTATTCGACCTCGTGGCCGGTGCGCTCCAATCCCTCCAATAAGGTTTCGCCTTCTTGAAGCTCGAAGGTTTTGTCGTGTGTGCTGATGAGTGCCATTGTTATCTGTTTAAGCGGGAAAGGCCGTCTGCACGGTGTAACCGAAATCTTTGATTTCGTTTCTACACCTGTTCAGACGACCTCTGATGATGGAAATGCGGAAAAACCGCCAAGTTTGATTACAGTTCGAAATCGCCCAAATCGTCCGCGCTGACTTCCGAATCGATCTGACCGATTAAGTAAGAAGAAATTTCCACTTCCTGCGGCGCGACCTGCACGTTGTCAGACGACAGCCACGCGTTAATCCACGGAATCGGGTTTTGGGTAGCGCCTTCGAATCCGGCGGGCAGACCGACCGCCTGCATACGCAGGTTGGTGATGTATTCGACGTATTGCGCCAAAATTTCCTTATTCAGACCAATCATTGAGCCGTCTTTAAACAGATAGGCCGCCCATTCTTTTTCCTGCTCAGCTGCTTTTTTGAAGAGGTTGAAACACTCGTCCTGCAATTCATTCGCGATTTCAGCCATTTCAGGATCATCGGCACCGGCGCGCATCAGGTTGAGCATATGCTGCGTGCTGGTCAGGTGCAGGGCCTCGTCGCGGGCAATCAGTTTGATGATTTTGGCGTTGCCTTCCATCAACTCGCGCTCGGCAAAGGCGAACGAGCAGGCAAATGAAACGTAGAAACGGATGGCTTCCAACACATTGACGCACATCAGGCAAAGATAGAGTTTTTTCTTCAACTCGCGCAAAGACACGGTAACGAGCTTGCCGCCGACATTGTGCGTTCCTTCGCCCAACAGGTTGTAATACTGGGTGTATTCGATCAAATCATCGTAATAACAGGCGATGTCTTCGGCGCGGGCAATGATGTATTCGTTCTGCACGATGTCGTCGAACACGACCGACGGATCATTCACGATATTGCGGATAATGTGGGTATAGCTGCGCGAGTGGATGGTTTCGCTGAAGCTCCACGTTTCAATCCAAGTTTCCAGTTCGGGAATCGACACCAAAGGTAGTAAGGCAACGTTCGGACTACGGCCTTGGATGGAGTCGAGCAAGGTTTGGTATTTCAGATTGCTGATGAAAATGTGTTTTTCGTGTTCGGGCAGGTTGGCGTAGTCGATACGGTCGCGCGACACGTCGATTTCTTCCGGCCGCCAGAAGAAAGACAGTTGTTTTTCAATCAGTTTTTCAAATACTTCGTATTTCTGCTGGTCATAACGGGCAACATTCACCGGCTGACCGAAAAACATCGGCTCTTTAAGCGCATCGTTTTTGGTTTTGGAAAAGGTGCTGTATGACATGACTAGGTGTTCGCAGGACATGGTGTTTCTCTTTTTAAAAAATAATATTTAGTTTTCAGAGTACCCTTTTGATATTCAAAACAAGACCATCTAAAAATTATTCACAAACCATTATTTAAATAACTTTCATTTTTTACTTTGCTCTTTTATTTCGGATATACATTTGTGAACGATTTTCTGACAACCTAGTTTCAAAAATATCAATTACACGCACTAAATCTCCCAACTTCGTATAACCATAATTTTTACTATCAAAAGATGATTGGTTATTGATAATCTTCCCAACATTACTTAATGATGCCCAACCGTCTTCATCACAACTATTGGCAATGGCTTCTCTTAATAAATTCATTAATGTGGTATTACATTTAAGTTCATTAGCAGTTCTCTTCCGAATTTCAGCTGGTTGAGCATTTGTCCCACTGCTTTTATCAAAACTTGCATCTAAAAATAAAAATTTGCTACATGCAGCAACCAACGATTTAGGTGTTTTATGTTCGCCAAAACCAATGACTTGTTTCCCTTCCATTTTTATTCTCATTGCTAACGGTGTGAAATCACAATCGGAAGAAACAATGCAAAAAACGTCTATTTTATCTTGAAATAATAAATCCATTACATCTATGGTCATCGCCATATCCGTTGCATTCTTACCCTTTGTATAATCAAACTGTTGAACAGGTGCTAGAGCATAATCCAATAAGACAGCTTCCCAACCTTTTAATTGTTCACTTTTCCAATTCCCATAAATTTTTCTTATCATTACTGAACCATAATTTGCAAGCTCATTAAGAATAAAATCAATTTTCCCAAAAGGTGCGTTATCCGCATCTATAAAAAGAGCGACAATAGATTGTTCAGGTATATTCTTCAATTTGTTTTCCCCCTATGTTATTTATTATTTCAGACGACCTCGTGAGGTCGTCTGAAATTCCCCTTATCAAATCTTACAAGCCCCACCAGCGCAGCCGTCATCCTGAATATCAGTCTGCGTATCGTCCGCGCCGTCGCGGGTGTTGTGGTAATACAGGGTTTTGACGCCGTATTTGTAGGCGGTCAGCAAGTCTTTGAGCATTTGTTTCATGGAAACTTTGTTGCCTTCGAATTTACCCGGATCGTAGGCGGTGTTGGCGGAAATCGCCTGATCGACGAATTTCTGCATCACGCCGACAAGTTTCAGATAGCCTTCGTTGCCCGGAAGTTGCCACAGGGTTTCATAGGCGTCTTTCAGGGTTTCAAATTCGGGCACGACCTGTTTCAGGATGCCGTCTTTCGAAGCTTTGACCGTTACCAATCCGCGCGGCGGCTCGATGCCGTTGGTGGCGTTGGCGATTTGCGAGCTGGTTTCAGACGGCATGAGTGCGGTCAGGGTGGAGTTGCGCAGACCGTATTTGACGATGTCGGCGCGCAGGCTTTCCCAATCGCACAACAGCGGTTCGCTGCATACGGCATCCAAGTCTTTTTTGTAGGTGTCGATGGGCAGTTTGCCTTGCGAATAAACGGTTTGGTTGAACAGCGGGCACGCGCCGTATTCTTTGGCAAGGTTTACCGATGCTTTGAGCAGGTAATACTGCATGGCTTCAAAGGTACGGTGGGTCAGGCCGAGCGCGGAATCGTCGCTGTAACGGACGCCGTTTTTCGCCAGATAGTAGGCGTAGTTGATGACGCCAATGCCGAGCGTGCGGCGGTTCATGGTCGCGGTGCGGGCGGCTTCGACCGGATAGTCTTGATAATCCAGCAAGGCATCAAGTGCGCGCACAGTCAAATCGGCAAGCCCTTCCAGCTCGTCCAAGCTGTTTAATGCGCCCAAGTTGAAGGCAGACAGGGTACACAAGGCGATTTCGCCGTTCGGATCGTTGATGTTGTCCAGCGGTTTGGTCGGCAGGGCAATTTCCATACACAGGTTGGACTGGTGCACGGGGGCTACGCGCGGGTCAAACGGACTGTGCGTGTTGCAGTGGTCAACGTTTTGGATGTAGATACGTCCCGTTCCGGCGCGTTCCTGCATCAGCGTGGAGAACAAATCGGTAGCCGACAAGGTGCGTTTGCGGATATTCGGGTCTTGCTCGTATTTCGTGTAAAGACGCTCGAATTCGTCTTGATCGGCAAAGAACGCGTCGTACAGGCCGGGGACTTCGTTGGGCGAAAACAGCGTGATGTTGCCGCCTTTAATCAGGCGGGTGTACAGCAGGCGGTTGATCTGCACGCCGTAATCAAGCTGGCGGATGCGATTGTCTTCCACGCCGCGGTTGTTTTTCAACACCAACAGGCTTTCGGCTTCGATGTGCCACAAGGGGTAGAACAAAGTTGCCGCGCCGCCGCGTACGCCGCCTTGCGAGCAGGATTTAACTGCCGCTTGGAACATTTTGAAAAACGGAATGCAGCCGGTGTGTTGCGCTTCGCCGCCGCGGATTTCGCTGCCCAAACCGCGGATACGTCCGGCGTTGATGCCGATGCCCGCGCGTTGGGAAACGTATTTCACAATCGCGCTGGTGGTAGCGTTGATGGAATCCAGACTGTCGTCGCATTCAATCAATACGCAGCTTGAGAACTGGCGCGTAGGCGTACGCACGCCGCTCATAATCGGGGTCGGCAGCGATACTTTAAATGTGGAAACGGCATCGTAAAAACGTTTGACGTAATCCAAACGCGTCTCTTTCGGATATTTACTGAAGAGGCACATCGCCACCAAGATGTATAAGAACTGCGGCGTTTCATAAATCTGGCGGGTCACGCGGTTCTGCACCAGATATTTGCCTTCGAGCTGCTTCACGGCGGCATACGAGAAGGTCATGTCGCGGCTGTGGTCGATATAGGCATTCAGCTCGTCAAACTCTTCGCGGCTGTAATCTGCGATGATGTGGCGGTCGTATTTGCCCGCATCGGTGAGTTTTTTAACGTGGTCAAAGAGATGCGGCGGTTCGAACTCGCCGTAAGCGATTTTGCGCAGGTGGAAAATCGCCAGACGCGCGGCGAGATATTGATAATCGGGCGTATCCTGCGAAATCAGGTCGGCAGCCGCTTTGATAATGGTTTCGTGGATGTCGTCGGTGCGGATGCCGTTGTAAAACTGGATGTGCGATTTGAGCTCGACCTGCGATACGGAAACGTTTTTCAAGCCTTCCGCCGCCCAAGTAACCACGCGGTGGATTTTGTCTAAGTCGATATTTTCCAAACGTCCGTCGCGCTTGGTTACTTTCAAATCAGTCGGTGCATTCATCGTGAGCTTTCTCCATCCTGAAACACAAGATACAGTATGTATTAATGTCGAGTGGCACAATATAGTGTATTTTTCGTCGCTTATCCAGTCTTGACAAGACTGCTGTTTTGAAATCGTGCTTTTCCCAATTTTCTTTCAGACGACCTCTTTCCCTATGATTCAAGCCTTACCGCGAAGACGTGTTTTTCGGCATCAAAACCCTCATGCGGCTATGAGCTTATGAAATAAGGTAAATTCGGATTTGTGTTAAATTTTGAAAATAAATGGCATGACACCGAATGACAAATGCAACACAAGGTCGTCTGAAACGTGATAATTCATGCAGTTTATTATTTTCTCTGTTTGATAATATCTAATTAAAGATAGGTTTCGTCAAAATGCTTTAAATACCCCACCCGCTTTTTCAGACGACCTATCCAGCCCAATTTCCTTTTTGTAAAAGCCATGAATATAATGAAATTCTCCATCTTAAATAAACAGGAGTTCGCCATGTTACTGAAAAAAAGCCTTCTTCCCGCCCTGTCTGCCGCACTGATACTGGGTTTTGCAGCCCAACCTGCCGATGCTGCCGCCCACAAACACCATAAATCCCACCACGCACAAACCAAAGCCAAACAAGGCAAGCTGCATCCTTCTTGCAAAAAATATCTCGACCGCCGCGCCGCATGGTACAAATACAAAGGCAACAAAGCCGAGCTGAGAGAAAACGTCAAAGCCCGCAAAGCCTTCCGCCAACTGCCGTATAAAGAACAACGCATCCAATGCCAAGCAGCCTATGAAGCATTTGATGATTTCGACCACGGCAAATTCCGTCGCTAAAAACAGACAAAGGTCGTCTGAAAGCTTCTTCGGCATTGAACTGCACCCCAAAAGTTGGACACATCCC
>NZ_KV794867.1:0-22824 GCF_001808875.1 Neisseria sp. HMSC064E01 | reverse complement strand
CCGCCTAAAAGGCGGCCCGGATGCCTGATTATGGGGTATCCGGGGAGGATTAAGGGGGCATTTGGGTAGAATCAGGAGCAATTAGGGGCGGAAATAGACGAAAACCTGTGTTTGGGTTTCGGCTGTTGGGAGGAGGGCTTTTTTTGCAAAGGTCTCAAATAGTACGGCAAGGCGAGGCAACGCCGTACTGGTTTAAAGTTAATCCACTATACCAAATATAGGTTTATTTGTACCGTCTAGGTCTCCCAAAAGACAAATCGGTCAAAAAATGCTATTCTTATCGCTTTCAACCTATCTGTTTGTAGCAATGAAAAAGTATCTTATTTCGACCGTTGCCGTAGCCATCGCCGCCGGCCTCGGTGCGCCTTACTACTTCGGCATCAAAGCAGAAGAAACCCTGACTGCACAACAAAAACTGTTGCAGGAATCAGGTTTTCTAACCGTAGAATCCCACCAATATGATCGAGGCTGGTTCGGCGCGACCGAAACTACGGTCATACGCCTGAAACCGACATTGCTTCAAAATACCCAGCAATATCTGCCCGATAATCTGAAAACCGTCTTGCAAGAGCCGATTACGGTTGTAAACCATATCAGCCATGGCCCGTTTGCCGGCGGGTTTGGTACGCAGGCTCATGTGGAAACAGAGTTTAAATACCATCCTGAAACCGAAAAAGTATTGTCGCGCTTCTTTGGTCAACAAGCTCCGGTGACCATGAGCAATACGATTTATTTCGGCGGAAGCGGCAAGCTGCAACTGAGCGTTCCGGCTTTCGACTATGAAGAGTTGTCCGGCATCAAGCTCAGCTGGAAAGGCTTGAGCGGCAACACCGATTACGAAAAAGATTTCCAAAGCTACCGCCACGACTATACCGCTCCGTCTTTGCAGATCAAGTTGGCGGACAAAGGCGATGTTTCGATGGAAAACCTACATTTCCAATCTGAGACTTCAGACGGACTCAACAAGCTTTCTTTGGGCAAAAGCAGTATTACTTTGGATAAATTCCTGCTGCAATGGAAAGAAAACATTGATTACAACGTCAAGCTGAACGAGCTGGTCAATCTCGTGACCAATCTGCAAATCGGCGCATTTATCAATCCGACCGGCAGTATCGCGCCTTCCAAAATCGAAGTCAGCAAACTGAAATTTGATACCAATACCAACGAAGTTGATAAATTCATCAACAGCGAAGGACGGTTCCAATTTGAAGAGCTGGTTTATGGTGAAGATAAATATGGTCCGTTGGATATCAATGTGGCAGCAGAGCATTTGGACGGCAAAGGTTTGCAGGCTTTGAAAGCCAAACTTGCCGAAGTCGCCAATAAGAAAATGAGCGAGGAAGAGATTCAAAACGCCTTGCTCCAAACCGCCAAAAACGAAGCTTCGGGTTTATTCACCAATGATCCGGTGCTGAATGTCAAAACATTCAAATTCACCATGCCGCAAGGTCAAGTGGATGTCAGCGGTAAACTCGCCTTTAAAGGATTGGCGGCAAAAGATTTGAACAGCCTCAGCGAAATGCTGAAAAAAACCAATGCCGATTTTAATGTGAGTGTTCCGAAAAAGTTGTTGGAGCAGATGGCAATCAACCAAGCGAGCAGTCTGTTTAGCGTCAATGCGGAAGATGAAGAAGCCGGACGCGCCGGAATTGAAGATATCAATGAAACGCTGCGTCTGATGGTGGACAGCACTGTGAAAAGTATGGCGCAGGAGCAATACCTAACTTTGGAAGAAAACAACATCAAAACCCATCTGACCCTGCAAAACAACGAATTGAAATTGAATGGCAAGGTGTTGCAAAACGAGCCTGAGCCTGATTTTGACGAGCAGGACATGTTGCCGGAAAACCTGTCTTCATCTGAAGCAGGCAAGTAAACGGCAATAGACAAAAGGTCGTCTGAAACCGGATTTGAAGTTTGAATCCGATTTCAGACGACCTTTTTTGATTGGTTTGATGGAAGTCATGTTGAGTTGCAGGCAAAAAAAATCGCCCCTTTAATTTTAAGGGGCGCAAAAGGAACACAAACCACTACCAAAACTGTTACAGGGCGAACTCCTCTAATTGACGTTGATGGGTTGCCGGATAAAGTGCCTTCATCAAATCATAGGGTGAAAGCAACAAATCTTTGCTTTTGGTCGTCAAACGACCTTGCTGCGGTGTCAGTTCAAGCAAACGGGCATCAGACGCATGAATAAACTTTTCTTTTGCCTTCTGCATTTTGCGTTGTAAAACGGAAACGACGCGGCTGTACAAACTGTCTTTTTGTTTAACCTCCCGAGTGCTGGCGACCCAGCTTAAACGGGAATGGCTGTCTTCATCTTCAATCAGGAGGATACCGGTTTGCGGCTGCTCCGATTTACCCATGCAGGGAAGCCAAACATAATAACGACCATCGAGCGTAACATATACGGCATCATGTACTTCGCAATCATCGCAACACTGGGTTGCCAAAAGAGAGCGGATGGTATGTTGGTGCAGTCTCAGAATGTCGAGAGAGACTTGCTGGAAAATATTTTCAGGCATTTTCTTCTCCTTTCGTTCTGTGGTGCGTTGATTTCGTTTCGATGAATTGCATTATACGGATAATTTCAAATTTTGCAAATGATAATTGTTATTATTATGAAGATGTGCAATAAGATAATGATTTTTATAGAAATTAATTTTTTGAAATTTAGAAAAGTTGAGTGATTTACTCGGAATTTAGAGAAAACAAGCCTTAGCGGGAATGCGAAGATAAATACGTCTGAAAAATTGTCAGCAAAATTCCTTGTCGGGCAGCATTTATGTTCTAAAAAATATTGCATTCAAATACACACGTTCCGATTTTTGCCGACTATACATTTTTAGCAGCCTTGCGTATGATTCAAGGCATTTTATCAATGAGCGATATAAAGAATATCCTATGAGCAGACGCCAGATTATCCTTGATACCGAAACCACGGGTCTTTATGCCGAAGGCGGCGACCGTTTGGTCGAGTTTGCCGGTCTGGAAATGATCAACCGCCAAATGACCAACAACAACCTACATTTATATGTTCATCCCGAACGCGATATGCCTGAAGAGGCTGCAAGGGTGCACGGCTTGACCATTGAGGTTTTGGAAGAAAAAAACGCGCCGCCGTTTGCCGAAGTAGGGCGGCAGATTGCCGATTTTATACGCGATGCCGAGCTGATTATCCACAACGCCAAGTTTGACGTCGGTTTCCTGAACATGGAATTCCGCCGTATGGGGCTGCCTTCCATTGAGGAGCTTGGCTGTACCATAACCGACACGTTGGCGATGGCGCGGGAAATGTTCCCTGGTCAGAAAGCCAGTTTGGATGCTTTGTGCAACCGCCTTTCCGTCGACCGAAGCAAGCGCGTGTTGCACGGCGCATTGATTGACTGCGAGCTTTTGGGTGAAGTTTATCTCGCCATGACGCGCCAGCAGTTTGATTTAATGGGTGGCGAAGAAAAAGAAGAAGATGAGGAAGTCAAACCGGTCATTATTGCCGAAACCAAGCGTCCGGCGCATTTGAAGGTTATCAAAGCCAGCGCAGAGGAACTCGCCGCACACGAACAATATCTGGACGGTTTGGGCGAAGCCTGTTTGTGGCGCAAAGCTGAAACAACTGGAGCAGAAGCATGACGCGCCGCCATATCGCCCTGATTCCGGCTGCCGGTATCGGAACGCGCTTTGGTGCGGGAAAGCCCAAGCAATACGTTGAAATCAACGGCAAAACCGTGTTGCAACATACGATAGACATCTTTGAAAAACATCCTGCCATCGATTTGATTGCCGTCATCGTATCGCCCGAAGACCAAACGTTTCAGACGACCCCTTCCAGTAAAACACGCGTATTTCGTGTAGGCGGAGCAAGCCGTGCCGAAACGGTACGCAACGGCGTATCCGCATTGTTGGCACAAGGTCTGGCGGCGGAGCAGGACAACATTCTCGTTCACGATGCCGCCCGTTGCTGCCTGCCGCCCGAGGCTTTGACCCGTCTGATTGAAGAAGCGGGCGGACAAGAGCAGGGCGGTATTTTGGCAGTGCCCGTTGCCGACACGCTCAAACGCGCCGACGGTAAAAACCATATCGGCGAAACCATTTCCCGCGCCGGATTATGGCAGGCGCAAACTCCGCAGCTTTTTCAGACGGCCTTATTGCACCAAGCTTTGTTGGTCGAGGATTTGAGCGATATTACAGACGAAGCGTCGGCAGTGGAAAAGCTGGGCGTGCAGCCGCTGCTGGTGCAGGGAGATACGCGCAATTTGAAGCTGACGCTGCCGCAGGATGAATATATTGTGAGGCTGTTGTTGCAGGTCGTCTGAAAAAAAGGCTTAAAGAAAGTCGTCAATTTTGGAACAGATGCCCAACCTGTTTTTCAGACGACCTGACATTGAAAAAAGGACAAAACATGAATATCTGTATCGGACAAGGCTACGATGTTCACCAACTCGTCGAAGGCCGCGATTTGATACTCGGCGGCGTAAACATCCCGTTTGAAAAAGGTCTGCTCGGCCATTCCGATGCCGACGCGCTTTTGCATGCGATTACCGACGCATTGCTCGGCGCGGCGGGCTTGGGCGACATCGGCAGCCATTTCCCCGATACTGCTGCCGAGTTTAAAGATGCCGACAGCCGCGTATTGTTGCGCGAAGCGTATAGAAGTGTGCAGGCTTTAGGCTGGCGTGTTGTGAACGTGGATACGACCATCATCGCCCAAAAGCCCAAACTCGCGCCGCACATTCCCGCCATGCGCGCCAACATTGCCGCCGATTTGGGCATTCAGACGGCCTGTGTGAACATTAAAGGCAAAACCAACGAAAAACTCGGTTACTTGGGGCGCATGGAGGCCATCGAGGCACAGGCGGCGGTGTTGCTGGAAAAAGCGTAAGCAGGCAAGCACAAACGGCATGAAAATGTTAAGATAATCCTATTGACCCACATCCCATTAAGGAGAACTCATGGCTACTCAAGATGAATTGAAACGCATTGCCGCCGAAAAAGCGGTGGAATTCGTACCTGAAAACGAATACATCGGTATCGGTTCCGGCTCGACCGTCAATATGTTTATCGAAGCATTGGGCAAAAGCGGCAAAAAAATCAAAGGTGCGGTTTCGACTTCTAAAAAATCCAGCGAACTGATGGCGCAATACGACATCCCCGAAGTATCGCTGAATGATGTGATGTACCTCGCTGTCTATATCGACGGCGCGGACGAAGTGAACCATATGCTGCAAATGATTAAAGGCGGCGGCGGCGCGCATCTGAACGAGAAAGTCGTCGCCAGTGCGTCTGACAAATTCATCTGTATCGCCGACGAGAGCAAATATGTATCTCGCTTGGGCAAATTCCCGCTGCCCGTAGAAGTATTGCCCGGTGCGCGTTCGCTGGTGTCGCGCAAACTTTTGGCAATGGGCGGACAACCTGAATTGCGCTTGGATTGCACCACTTTTCACGGCAACCAAATCGTCGATGTCTATGACTTGAATATCGACCGTCCGCTAACTATGGAAGATGAAATCAACCGCATCACCGGCGTTGTCGAAAACGGCATCTTCGCGCGTAACGCCGCAGATTTGTTGATTTTGGGAACAGAGCAGGACGCCAAAATTATCAAACCCGGACAAAGCTAAGCATCCATCAAAACAAAGGTCGTCTGAAAAGCAGAAAATGGCTTTTCAGACGACCGTTATAGTGGATTAACTTTAAATCAGGACAAGGCGACGAAGCCGCAGATAGTACATCAGGACAAGGCGACGAAGCCGCAGACAGTACAAATAGTACGGCAAGGCGAGGCAACGCCGTACTGGTTTAAAGTTAATCCACTATATTTTATTTTTGAAGGCTTATTCGATATTTTGAACCTGCTCGCGCATTTGCTCGATTAAGACTTTCAGTTCAACCGAAGCCTGCGTGCATTCCGCCGCGATTGCTTTGCTGCCCAGCGTGTTCGCCTCGCGGTTCAATTCCTGCATCAGGAAGTCCAAGCGTTTGCCCGCGCTGCCTTTGTTCTCCGTAACAATACGGCGGACTTCGGCGATGTGTGTGCGTAGGCGGCTGAATTCTTCGTCAACGTCCGATTTTTGGATAAACAGCGCAAATTCCTGCTGCAAACGGTCGTTGTCGATATTGCCGACCGCTTCCGCCAAACGCGCGTTCACCTTGTCCATATGCGCCTGAAGCAGGCTGGGGAACAGCTCGCTCAAGGCATCCACGATTTCTTCCATGCTTGCCAAGCGTTGCAACAGATGTTCGCCGAGTTTTTTGCCTTCGCGTTTGCGGGCAGCGGCAAATTCTTTCAAAGCCTCGTCCAACAGCTCTTGCACGGTTTTTGCCAAAGCCTCGGGGTCTTCGCTTTGACCTGCCAACACCCCCGGAAAGCGCAACACTTCAGCGACCGTCAGCTTGCCGAAACCGTGTTCCTTGCGCCAAGTTTTGTTCAAATCGGACAACTGTTTCACCAATTCTTCATTGGTTTCCAAACTCTGCCCGCCGACCGCTGCGTCCTGCAACTGAATGCGGCATTCCAATTTGCCGCGTGCGGCCGAAGCCGCAATTTTCTCGCGCAACGCGCCTTCCAGATAACGCAATTCTTCAGGCATACGGAATTGGACATCCAGATAACGGTGGTTCACCGCACGGATTTCCAAGTTCACGCGCTTGCCGCCGCATTCGCCTGCAGCATTGGCAAAGCCGGTCATGCTGTGGATATGGATGGATTGAGTCATGGTTTTACTCCGTTTCAAAATACGAGTGAAAGTGGAGGGACTATATCATATCTGGACTTTGATGACTTCAAGTATGGTGGATTGGGTTGAAAAGATATAGCGGATTAAATTTGATCAGGACAAGGCGATGAAGCCGCAGATAGTACAGATAGTACGGAACCGATTCACTTGGTGCTTTAAGCACCTTAGAGAATCGTTCTCTTTGAGCTAAGGCGAGGCAACGCCGTACTGGTTTAAAGTTAATCCACTATAAAAGACAGCCACAAGAAACCTGTTTGATGTTTATACAAAAAGGTCGTCTGAAAACCTGTATTTCCAGTTTTCAGACGACCTTTAATCCATCCGTATCAATTATTTGCCGGCTTTCACACCCTGCCATTGGCGGACCATGAATTTCAAAATGGTGGGCTGGATAGGGACCATGATGAAGCTGTTTTTCAAATCTTCGTCGCTCGGGAAAATGGTCCGGTTGTCCCTGAACTCGGCTTCCATCAATTCGCGTGCGGGTTTGCTGGAAGGGGCGTAGGTGACGAAATTGCCGTTTTTCGCGGCGACTTCGGGGTCGAGGAAGTCGTTGATGTATTTGTGGGCGTTGGCGACGTTTTTCGCATCTTTTGGGATAACGAAGGAGTCCACCCAAATCCCCACGCCTTCTTTGGGCATCATGACGCGGATTTTTTCTTTGCCGCCCGCTTCTTCGGCGCGCCGTCTGGCGATGTTCAAGTCGCCGCCGAAGCCGATGGTGACGCAGGTGTCGCCGCGCGCCAAGTCGTCAATGAAGCCCGACGAGGTAAAGCGTTTGATATTGGGGCGGTTTTTCTTGAGCAGCTCGGTTGCCGCCTTGATGTCTTCGGTATCGTTGCTGTTGGGGTTTTTACCCATGTAGTTCAACACCATAGGATAAATTTCCGCCGCGCTGTCCAAGTAGCTGATGCCGCATTGCTTGAGCTTGGATGTGTATTCGGGGTTGAACACCAAATCCCATTGGTTGTCCGGCAGTTTGTCCGTGCCCAAGGCTTTTTTCACGCGCTCGGTATTGATGGCGAAGGTGTTGGTTCCCCAATAAAACGGAACGGCGTATTCGTGGCTCGGATCGACGCCTTCCATCAGTTTCATTAATTCGGGATTGAGGTTTTTATAGTTGGGAATCAGGGATTTGTCGATTTTTTGATAAGCCCCCGCCTTAATCTGCCTGCCGACAAAGGTATTGGACGGGCCGACGATGTCGTAGCCCGATTTTCCGGTCAATACTTTACTTTCCAGAGTCTCATCGCTGTCGTACACGTCGTAAGTTACCTTGATACCGTTTTTCTTTTCAAAATCGGCGACGGTTTCGGGATCGACGTATTCCGACCAGTTGTAAATCCTCAATACATTTTGGTTTCCCGCCTGACCCGCTTTGTCAGAGGTATTTTTATCCGAACCTCCGCAGGCGGCGAGCATGACGGCGGTCAGGGCGATGAGGGGCAGATGTTTGGTCATTATCATTCCTTACATATCGGGTGGAAGGGAAAGTAAGGGATTATAAATCAGGCACGCACTATCTGATAGCAATTTCCATTGGGGCGATAGTCGGAAGGTCGTCTGAAAGTCCCTGATTCAATAGCTAGAAACAAGGTTTTGCGGTAATATAGCACCCATTTTCTTTCCACAATTACATACGGCCGGGAAGGTCGTCTGAAACCTTTTTAGTAGAGACATCGAAACATCATGAAAACCTCCGAACTACGCCAAAAATTCCTAAAATTCTTCGAATCCAAAGGCCACACCATCGTTCGCTCTTCCTCGCTCGTGCCGCACGACGACCCGACGCTGCTGTTTACCAACGCCGGTATGAACCAGTTTAAAGACGTATTCCTCGGCTTCGACAAACGCGCCTACAACCGCGCTACCACCGCGCAAAAATGCGTGCGCGCAGGCGGCAAACACAACGACTTGGAAAACGTCGGCTACACCGCCCGCCACCACACCTTCTTTGAAATGATGGGCAACTTCTCCTTCGGCGACTACTTCAAACGCGACGCCATCCACTTCGCTTGGGAATTCCTCACTTCCCCCGAATGGCTGAACATCCCCAAAGAAAAACTCTTGGCGACCGTGTATGCCGAAGACGACGAAGCCTATAACATCTGGCTGAACGAAATCGGTATGCCTGCCGAGCGCATCGTCCGCATCGGCGACAACAAAGGCGCGAAATACGCGTCCGACAACTTCTGGCAAATGGGCGACACCGGCCCCTGCGGCCCGTGTTCCGAAATTTTCTACGACCACGGC
The DNA here is from genome assembly GCF_001808875.1 of Neisseria sp. HMSC064E01. Lineage (NCBI taxonomy): Bacteria > Pseudomonadati > Pseudomonadota > Betaproteobacteria > Neisseriales > Neisseriaceae > Neisseria > Neisseria sp. HMSC064E01. Next base: position 13,834 of record NZ_KV794867.1, on the reverse strand, counting down.
GAAGAAATCTGGGGCGGCATTCCCGGCAGCCCCGAAGAAGACGGCGACCGCTGGATTGAAATTTGGAACTGCGTGTTCATGCAGTTCAACCGCGACGAGCAAGGCAATATGAACCCACTGCCGAAACCGTCCGTCGATACCGGCATGGGCTTGGAGCGCATGGCGGCCGTGATGCAGCACGTCCACAGCAACTACGAAATCGACCTGTTCCAAGACCTGCTCAAAGCCGTTGCCCGCGAAACCGGCGCGCCGTTCAGCATGGACGAGCCCAGCCTGAAAGTCGTTGCCGACCACATCCGCTCCTGCTCCTTCCTGATTGCCGACGGCGTGATGCCGTCTAACGAAGGCCGCGGCTATGTGCTGCGCCGCATCATCCGCCGCGCCGTGCGCCACGGTTACAAACTCGGTCAGAAACAGGCGTTTTTCTACAAGCTCGTGCCTGATTTGGTCAAAGCGATGGGCGACGCATATCCCGAGTTGAAAGAAAAACAAGCCCAAATCGAAGAAGCCCTGAAAAACGAAGAAAGCCGCTTTGCTGAAACTTTGGAAAAAGGCATGGGCTTATTGGAAAACGCCCTTTCAGGCAGCCTGAAAACCTTAAACGGCGAAATCATCTTCAAACTCTACGATACCTACGGATTCCCCTACGACCTGACTGCCGACATCTGCCGCGAACGCGGAGTGGAAATGGACGAAGAAGGCTTCAGCCGCGAAATGGAAGCCCAACGCGCCCGCGCCCGCGCCGCGCAAAACTTCAAAGCCAACGCGCAACTGGACTACACAGGCGCGGACACCGAGTTCACAGGCTACGAAAAACGCAGCCAAGACACCAAAATCATCGCCTTATATAAAGGCAGCGAAGCCGTGGAAGAACTCCAAGCAGGCGAAGCCGGCGTGGTCGTTTTGGAACAAACCCCGTTCTACGCCGAAAGCGGCGGCCAAGTCGGCGACGTAGGCTTTATCTTCGCAGGCGAAAACCGCTTCCGCGTCGAAGACACGCAGAAAATCAAAGCCGCCGTACACGGACAATTCGGCGCAGTCGTTTCAGGTCGTCTGAAAGTCGGTGATGCCGTATCCGCCGAAATCGACAACGACATCCGCGACAGCATCATGCGCAACCACAGCGTTACCCACCTGATGCACAAAGCCCTGCGCGATGTTTTGGGCACACACGTCGAACAAAAAGGCAGCCTGCAAAACGCCGAGCTGACCCGCTTCGACATCTCCCATCCGCAAGGCATCAGCGCGGAAGAAATCGCCGAAGTCGAACGCCGCGTCAACGCCGCGATTATCGCCAACGTGCCCGTCAAAGTCGAAACCATGTCTATTGAAGACGCGCAAAAATCCGGCGCCATGATGCTCTTCGGCGAAAAATACGGCGACTTCGTCCGCGTCATCACCATGGGCAACTACTCCACCGAACTGTGCGGCGGCACCCACGTCGCCCGCACCGGCGACATCGGCTTCTTCAAAATCATCAGCGAAGGCGGCATCGCCGCAGGCATCCGCCGCGTAGAAGCCATCACCGGCCTTGCCGCACTCGCATGGGCGCAAAACCAAGAAAGCCTGATGAAAAACATCATCGCCGAAGTCAAAGCCCAAACCGAAAAAGACGTACTCGCCAAAATCCAAGCCAACGCCGCAAATGCCAAAGCCTTGGAGAAAGAGTTGGCAAAAGCCAAAGCCGAACTCGCCGTCCACGCAGGCGCAAAACTCTTGGACAACGCAAAAGACTTGGGCGCAGCCAAACTCGTCGCCGCCCAAATCGAAGCCGACGCAGCCGCCCTGCGCGAAATCGTTACCGACTTAACCGGCAAATCCGACAACGCCGTGATTCTTTTGGCGGCAGTGAACGACGGCAAAGTCTCCCTGTGCGCCGGCGTATCCAAACCGCTGACAAACAAAGTGAAAGCCGGCGATCTGGTTAAATTTGCAGCCGAACAAGTCGGCGGTAAAGGCGGCGGCAGACCGGATTTGGCACAGGCAGGCGGCAGCGATGCGGAGAAACTGCCCGCGATGATTGAGAGTGTGAAAGACTGGGTCGGCGCGAAGCTGGCTTGATGTGGAAAGGCCGTCTGAAACGTGTTTTCAGACGGCCTTTGCCAACTATCTAGCCGTAGGTTGAGTCTCGATCCAACAGATTTTGTGAAATATAAGAATGTTGGGGCATACTCCAACCTTATATATCCTATAATCATTATATTTTTAACTCAAAGGATTTGAAATGAAATCTCTTTTGAAAAATCTCAATAAGCTAGAACTGATACTTAACGAATTAGAGGCGCAACCAATTAATCTTAAATTTGATCCATTTGACCCTTTGAGTATTGAATCAGCCATTCAGGAATATAATTATGGTCTTGATTCAATAGCAGGAGATGAAATTAATAATCCAATAATTTCTTCGCTATTAGAGGGACTCAAGGAAAATGCACGTAGTGAAATTATTAGGGAAGCAGCCGAAGCACGACTCAAAAAAGGTGAATAAATGGGATTAGATATTTTTGAAGAAATTAATAATGCTATATTGGACTTGCAATCATCGGAACTGCAAACTTTTGAATGGTCATTAAAAAGGTTAAACGAACTATTAAATGATGAAGTTTTAAAAGTTCACAACGATGAGCTAACAGAAAATTTAAACTTAGAAAAACTTCTAGAAGATAGCTCTAACACAGGTGGTAGTTTTGTTGGTAGCTCAAAATTATTGTTACCAACAGATATGAAAGAAAGATTGGGCTATATTATTTTGCTGGTAAATTGGTTATCTAATGATACCAACGAAGTACTTGATTTTTGCCATCACTATTTCTATAGCGGCAATAAAATTATTGCAGGAATTCATAGCTTTAATAGGCAGGTATTAATACCATTTGCTCGAGATTATAAAAATTACATCACAAGGAAAGGGGCTAATATGGAAGTAAAGAGCTCATCAATAGTATCTAATAACGTATTTATAGTGCATGGGAGAGATGATTTATTAAAAGTAGAAGTGGCAAGACTTATTGAAAAACTAGGTTTATCCGCAATAATTCTACATGAGCAACCAAACTCAGGAAAAACTATTATTGAAAAAATTGAAGAATATACGAATGTTGGATTTGGAATTGTTCTATATACACCCTGTGATATTGGTGGTCAAAAGTTAAGTAATTTAGATACCGATTTAAAACCAAGAGCCAGACAAAATGTTGTTTTTGAACATGGTTATCTTATAGGGAAACTAGGAAGAAATAAAGTGTGTGCATTGGTTAAAGAAGAGGTTGAATTTCCATCAGATATTAGTGGTGTCGTATACCAGAAAGTAGATGACGCGGGAGGATGGAAGTTAAAATTAGCTATCGAATTGAAACAAGCAGGATATTCCATTGATCTAAATATACTGTGTTAGCAGCAGTAGGTCGGGCATGAATGCCCGACCTACAAATCCAAGTTTTCCAACTAATCGTCAGTTTTAAATCTTTGTAAGGCCGTCTGAAAACCCAAACCCCGTTTTCAGACGGCCTTTTTCCGCTAAAATCCCGATACCGTCCAACCCTAAACAAGGAGAATTATCATGCAAGTTACCACTTCCGCCATCACCAACGGCGAATTTGCCGACCGATACGGCAAGCGCGGCATGAAAACGGGATGCCGACTTATTCGATTCCCTTTGAAATCAGCGGCGCGCCGGAGGGTACTCAGTCGTTTGCCGTGGTGTTGGAAGACAAAGACGCGATTACCGCCAGCGGTTTTGTGTGGATTCATTGGCTGATTGCTGATTTGACGTGCACGTCGGTAGCCGAAAACGACAGCATTGCCGCCACGGATTATGTGCAGGGCGCGAACAGTTGGGCGAGCGTGCTGGGCAAACTCAGCATCGAGGAGGCTTCGACCTACGGCGGCATGGCGCCGCCCAACTGCCGCCACCGCTACGAGCTGATTGTCTATGCGCTCGATACCAAGCTGAACCTGCCGCAGGGTTTCCGTTTTAACGATTTGCACTTTGCGATGCAGGGTCATGTATTAGCAAGCCGTAGCCCGCACCCCTGTCAACCGCGTGCGTGGCTACGCCACACACCCTACCACTGCGGGCGACGCAAACCTTAAGATTGAGGTGTAGGGTGTGTGCGGTACGCACGCACGCGGTTTTTGTTGTTACCAAATGATCCCAAACCATGCCGTAATTCAGTCGGCAGCAAACGCAGCTCGGGTCATGTACCAACAAAACTCAATATCAAAGGCCGTCTGAATTTCAGACGGCCTTTCTGTTTTCATTTCAAGCTAATATTTAAGCTTTTTATTCAATCATCTGACAATCAATCTTTCTCAACCGTAAAAAACAGTTCTTCCTGTTTCAAAGCATTACCGTCTGCATCGGTCAATGCTGCTTCTGCTGCGGAAAACTTGATAACGGCGAGGCTGAGGCTGCCTTGTTCTGTGAGTGCAGTATTGAGAATAACGCCTGCTTCTTCGCCGACTTTAACTGCAATACCGGCGGCTTCCAAAGAATCGCCGCTTAATACGGCCAGACCGCGTTTGACTTGGCCCCGGTATTGGGCGCGGGCGATGATTTCTTGGCCGGGGTAGCAGCCTTTACGGAAATGGACTGCGCCGATGATGTGTTGGTTGAGCATTTGGGCAACAGCCGCTTCTTTGGTTGCGGCGCAAATCCACGGATAGCCGCTGCGGATTTCGTGCAGGTTCCACGCATTTTCTGCTCCTGCTTGATATTCGGCTGCGTTTTCGGCTGCTGAAATTTTCAGACGGCCTGTGTGCGGCAAGGCAATTTCTACGGTGTTTTCTTGAATTTGGGCTGGAAAAGACAGTTGCGGTTCGGCAGCATGATGTGGTTTTGCATTGTCTGCCAATTCGCCACTGACTGCTAAATCAGCAAGCCGTAGCCTGCATTCCCACCAACCGCGTGCGTGGTTACGCCACACACCCTACCACTGCGGGCGACGCAAACCTTAAGATTGAGGTGTAGGGTGTGTGCGGTACGCACGCACGCGGTTTTTGTTGTTACCGAATGATTCCAAACCATGCCGTAATCCAGTCAGCAGCAAACGCAGCTTGGTTCATAGTCCAACGAAATCCTCATATTACTTGTAATATCAAAGGCCGTCTGAAAAATAATTTTCAGACGGCCTCTCTATCAAAAGCAGCCTGCACTTTCAAAAATCGAAGTGCAGGCTGCTTTTTGTGATGATTAGAAAAAACGCGCACTATTTTTATACTGTATATTGTGCAGGCATAATGCAAAACAACATTACCCAAAGGAATCCCCATATTTAAGACACTCAAAAGCATTTGGCAGGGACTTACGCAAAAAGGCAAAATCTTCCCGCATCAGCTTGCATTCACGCTACTGATTCCTTTGCGCAACTGGGCGCTTTCGCCGCAGCAAATCGTGCAACGGCTGCACCTTGCGCCGCACCATCGCATTTTGGAAGTGGGCTGCGGGGCGGGTTATTTCAGCCCGACACTGGCGCAGACAGTTCCGCAAGGGCGATTGGTGGCGGCGGATATACAGCCGGAAATGTTGGCTTATGCTGAAAAACGTTTGCGTCGTCGACATATCGGCAACGTCGATTATTATCTGTGCGACGGCACGCATTTTGATTTTCCCGATCAATCGTTTGACCGCATTGTGCTGATTACCGTGTTGGGCGAAGTCGCCAACCAAGCCGAGTATTTGGCGGAGTTCCGCAGGCTGCTTCGTGCTGACGGGCTGCTGTCGGTTTCCGAAACGGCAGGCGACCCCGATAAACCGAGCCGCGCCGAATTACGCGAGTTGATGCGGCAAAACGGGTTTGAGACGGCGGACGAATATGGCAGCGAACGCAATTTTACTTTGAATTTTAAAGCGCGGAGTAGTCTGTTTCTTGGCTAGTAGCTTGCATGGTTTTTCTTTCTGTAAATTGAAAGTAAAGGTCGTCTGAAAGCTATTTTCAGACGACCTTTACTCTGTATTTCAAGAACCACACTTGCCTTATGGGGACGGCTTGTAGGTAAAAATGAATATTTATTACTTTATAAACTATATTTAAAGTTAGTTCGTATATATTTCTTATAATAGTTGAATTATTTAATGTATAAATAATAAGTAATAAAAAACGGACTCTGAATAACCAGAATCCGTTTTTTACCAAATGTATTGTATTATTTGGCTTCTTCTTTAGCTGCTTCTGCAGCATCTTTTGCTTCTTCTTTAGCATCAGCAGCTGCTTCTTTAGCTTCTTCTGCAGCTTCTTTAGCTTCTTCTGCTTTATCTTCAGGAGACGCAGCCGGAGCGTTGCCTTTCAACGCATCCAACGATGCTTTACAAGTGGCATCACGTTGGTCAGCAGGCAAGTTTTTCAAAGCTTCTTTGGTTTGTTCGAATGATTTTTGCATCATGTCTTTTGTAGTTGCATCGACGTTTTTAGTAGCGTCGGCAAAAGCTTTTTCATATTCATCACAAACAGCAGAAGAACCACCACCACATGCAGACAAAGACAGAGCGGCCAACAAAGTTGCCAATAAAGCTGATTTTTTCATGAGTCTCTCTTTTTGGATCTTGGTTAAAAAAGAAATTATATGTTAAACCATTCTTGCGGAGTGTCAAGCACAGCCATTTTGTTTCCATGACTAAAATCATGGGATTAGGTGAAATTGGACGGTTTGAAAGAAAAAAGTTAAGTAATGAATACCGTTATTAAGGAATATTTTTTGATGGAATGCGTGTTTAAATTCTCTTTTATTTTATAGGGTTATTTAATTTTTTATTTTGTTTGAATTAAGTTTGCATAGAGGATGTTAAGCTATATGTGCTTGAGTTAGTAAAATAATTTCAAAATCGGTTAAATAATGGTAATTCAGGCTATTTTCAAATGTGAAATAAATATATTTTATATGTCATATTAAATGTATTTTGAATATAGACAATTTAGTTAATTATTTTTGAGGAGTAAGGGTAATTAAATCTATTGTGAATGATTTATAAACTATAGCATTAGTAAGATAACTTGCTATATAGTTATGTTGTTTGTATTTTCTTTGCTATTTTCCTTTATTGACAAAAATCAGGCAGTCTGAAAGTCACTTTCAGGCTGCCTGAGCTTTTCATTTATTGCTATTTATCTTTCTGCCACGCCTGATATGAACGAATGGCTAAAAACAGGCAGACAATCCATGCTATGCCTAGAAAGCCCCACACGCCGGTTACACCGAACTCTTTAAATAGCCAAGCGACTGCGCGACCTTTTCTATAGGCATGTTCGGTATCAACCACATGCACCGTGCCGTCTTGCGTAAGGTACCAGCCCAATGCGGGCAATACGATGAGCGCAAGCAGGTTTTGCAGCAGCTTTCTTAGATTGGCATTCATGTTTTTATTTCCTTACTCAATTCCTTTTTTAGACAGATAGCTTTCGTAATCGCCCAGATAATATTCATATCCGCCCTTGCCATCCAGCTCGATAATCTGTGTGGCGAGCGAGGAGACAAACTGGCGGTCGTGCGACACGAAAATCAGCGTACCGTTGTATTTTTCCAGCGCCATGTTCAGCGATTCAATGCTTTCCATGTCCATGTGGTTGGTCGGTTCGTCCATAATCAGCACATTGGGTTTCAGCAGCAGGAGTTTGCCGTAGAGCATACGGCCTTTTTCACCGCCGGAGAGAACTTGCACTTTTTTCACCACGTCGTTGCTGCCGAAGAGCAAACGTCCCAAAGTACCGCGGATGACTTGTTCGTCGTCGCCTTCTTGTCCCCATTGGCGCATCCATTCGCTCAGGTTCATATCGACATCGAAGTCGTTTTCGTGGTCTTGCGGGTAATAGCCGATGTTGGCTTTTTCCGCCCATTTGATGGTGCCTGCATCGGGGGCGATGCCTTCGGCGTATTCGGGCTTGAATGCGCCGGCGAGTAGTTTCAGTAGGGTGGATTTACCCGCGCCGTTGGGGCCGATGATGGCGAGTCGCTGACCTGCTTCGAGGATGAAGCTCAGGTTTTTGAACAACTGGGTTTCAAAGCGTTTTGCCAAGTTTTCGACTTCTACCGCCTGACGGTGCAGCTTAGCCTTTTCATCGGCTTCAAAGCGGATATACGGGTTTTGGCGGGTTGAAGGTTTGACTTCGACCATCTCGGCTTTGATTTTGTCAGCCTGTTTCAGACGGCTGGTTGCCTGACGGGCTTTGGATTTGTTGGCAGAGAAGCGGGCGACGAACTCTTGCAGCTCTTGCAGTTTCTCTTTTGCCTTGGCGTTGTCCTTCAGGGCGCGTTCGCGCGATTGGGCGGAGGCGAGCATGTAGTCGTCGTAGTTGCCCGGATAGATGGTGATGGTGTTGTAGTCCAGATCCGCCATGTGCGTGCAGACTTCGTTCAGGAAGTGACGGTCGTGCGAGATGATGATCATGGTGGAGTCGTATTGGTTCAACACGCCTTCCAGCCAGCGGATGGTATTGATGTCCAAGTTGTTGGTCGGCTCGTCAAGCAACAATACATCAGGTTTGGAGAACAGGGCTTGCGCCAGCAATACGCGCAGCTTAAAGCCCGGGGCGACTTCCGCCATGGTCGCATTGTGCAAATCTTCGGAAATGCCCACGCCGCTCAACAGTTCGGCGGCGCGCGCTTCGGCTGTGTAGCCGTCGTATTCGGCGAACTTGGCTTCCAGTTCGGCGGCTTTCATGTAGTCGTCTTCGGTGGCTTCGGGGTTGGCGTAAATCGCGTCGCGTTCGGTCATCGCCGCCCACATTTCTGTGTGCCCCATCATCACCACGTCCAGCACGCGCATGTCTTCGTAGGCAAACTGGTCTTGGCGCAATTTACCCAAACGCACGCCGTTTTCAATTGCTACTTCGCCGGCAGTCTGTTCCAAATCGCCGCCGAGGATTTTCATGAAGGTGGACTTGCCTGAGCCGTTGGCGCCGATCAAGCCGTAACGGTTGCCTTCGCCGAATTTGACGGATACGTTTTCAAACAGCGGCTTTGCGCCGAACTGCATGGTAATGCCGTTGGTAGAAATCATTATTGGTAAAACCTTTATAAATATAGATAAACAGGGTGTTATAATCGCCGGCGATTGTAGCATATTTTGTATAGGTCGTCTGAAACGGGGGCGGAGGAAATGGAAACCGAAAAAATCTATTACGCCGTGATTATTCTGTTGTGTGCCGCATCTATGTTGCTCAGTCCGTTTTTCTATATCCGCCGCACGCGTTCGGGTGCAGAATTGCGCCACGCGCCTAGGCAATGGAAGTCGATTATTATTGCCAATTTGGTGATGATCATCGCTTTAGTGGTGTGGTGGATATGGTTTTGATGATTTGATGAAAGGTATAACAATGAATAAATTGATTTTAAGCACATTACTGCTCGCATTTTCCGCCGTAGCAACGGCATCCCCAGTATTTGAATGTATCGACAAATCAGGGCGTAAAACCTATACGCAGACCGGCGGCAAAAACTGCAAACCGGGCAATATCGGCAGACCTTCGGTTTATACCTCCGCTGCACCGTCTGCACACTCAGCCTCAGCAAGCGCTGCTTCAAGAAACGCTCTTTCCGAACAAATGCCGCCTCCACCGGCAGGTGCAACGCCCAGCTCATCTTCGGCGCAAAACGAATTGGCTCAGGCACAGAAAAATCTGGAAGAGGGCAAACAGGTCCGTTATGGCAACGAGCGCAACTACGCCCGTTATCAAGAACGGATTAAGGGCTTGGAAAATCAAGTGAAAGCCGCGCAGGAGCGGGTTAATGCGGCAAGCGGCATGGTGGACGAAGCTGGAATGATGATTGAGCATTAACAACTGAAAAGACATCAATAAAAGGTCGTCTGAAAACCGGTCAGGCAATTCTATTTACCTAAACCGAGTTTTCAGACGACCTTTTTGGTTTGTCTGCCTTGACTGTATATTCCAGCGCTTTGTAAGGTTTTAATGTGCTTGAAATATAACCGTTTTCGGGATGGCGGACGTAATCGAGATAATCCTGCATGGCGGGAGAGAAGCCTTCCACATCGTCCACGGCGATGACCGCGCGGGCAGCAAGATTAGGTTCCAGCAGTTTGAACACAGGGAATACCAAATCCGGCCAGCCGTCGAGTAAGACAAAATCGGGGCGGATGTCTAAGTCTTTTAAGGTTTCCAGCGCATCGCCTTCGCGAAGTTCGATGTAGTCTGCCAAACCGGCTTCCTGAAAATGTTTTCTCGCCGCCGCGGCTTTGTGCGGCAGATATTCGCAAGTGATAACGCGTCCGCCGTTGCGTTTGGCGGCTGCCGCGAGATACAGCGTCGAAATGCCGTAGGAAGTCCCAAATTCGACAATTTTTTTTGCACCCGATGCCAAAGCCTGCATATACAAAAATTTGCCTTGCTGCGGTGCGATCGGGATGTATTTGTCTTCGTAAAAACTTTCATTTTCTCCCGCCCAATCCAGCCCTTTACCCAACAGCTTGAAAATCTTGGGTAGAAAGTGGAAAAACATTTGCCTGTTTTGCTTTAAGGCTTGGGTGTAGAGCCGCAGCAAAACAGCTTCAGCTTGAGGCTCTTGCAGAAAAGCGAACATTTGGGGTGTCAGCTTGGGCATGGGCTTTCTCCTTTTTACTTCAAATCCTCTATATCGCTACAATCTTGCCACAGCTTCGCTTTTCAGACGACCTTTGTATCTGAATTTTGTTATGTGCGCCTTTTCTTGATTGTAAAAGTTTTCAGTTAAGATGAGGTCTTTGTAGAATTCCCTGCAAAATTTCGGGAAATTTCCCCCAAGACATTTAGGGGATTTTGGGGAGTTTTGCAAAGGTCTCGATTTGTGTTTGGCGAGTCTGGTGTTGGCAGAGAGCTTTCTTGATTGTTGGGGCGACACCAACTACGGCTTATTTATATTTATTAAGCAGTTGAGTTTTTAATAAATGGATGTAAAACCTTCGAATGTTTTGGGCCAAGGTGTCCGATTAAAACATTCTTTTAAGATTTTAGTGTCATTGGTCAAGTTATAAAATACTTCAAATAAATCTTTTCCTAGTAAATATATATCGCCTACAAAATCTGTTGCGTATATATTAAATTCATTGGGTGAATCTTCGCTATATATATCCCAAAATAAATAATAACCTGACTCACTTTTGGCAAATGGTTCCATTCGTTTCATCAAATTTAATGATTCATCAGGATAATAGTCAATATATTCATCAATATCATTCATATATATTGATTTTATATGTTCACGAGCATTTTGCCACGAATCATGAAACTGTGGATTTAGGGGGATGTAAATTAAGTAATTGTTCAATACTCTCCCCCAGCCAAATTGTGTTGCGAAAGATTGGTAAGAATGAGGAAATGATTTGCCATTTGCAAATTTAAATTCTTTCAAGTATTTTTTATCAGCAAATACTTGAGAAGTATTTAATATCTCTAAGTTATAACCCATTTGTTATTTTCCTGTTTTAAAATTTTATTCTTTAAGTTGCTTTGAATATTTTCAACACTAGCACCTAGTATTCTGGCGTAATCCATTTTCTATTCAATTGTTAACTATGATATCCGTCTTATTATCTTAAGCAAGTATTTTTATTTTGGGAGGTATTAAATTTTTATCTGCATTGACCGAGTGCATACCAATGGTAAGGCGGAGTGGGTTAACCATATCTTGATGGAGATGTGGCATGATAAGTTTCTGTTTAGTGACTACGAATATCCGCAAGGGGAGCACGCTGCCGCTTTGCGAATTTTTATAAGACGGTAAAGCCTCCTTTTTGAGGTTGTCTAAACTATTAGTTTTTTTAGAAAAAGCGTTCAAAGAATTAGGTTCAAAATTGGAGAAAGTCAAATGAGAAAGTTATTGATTGGAGTAATTGGGACTATTTCGGTTTTGATAGGAGCTTTAAGTATGTCACATCCGCTTGAAAAAAATACTCTCTACAATGATTTAACTGTTAAGTACTATTTAGGAATGAGTTTCCCTAAACATAATCATCCTGCAATATTGTATGATGAGATTAATTTGGATGAGGTCGAGGAAATCAGCAAACGCAAGGAGATTGTATCCTATTATGTTGGGTTTTATAGAGATGGGAAATTAATTAAATTTGATAAATATATTAATGGTAATAAAATGATGGGTTTTACCTATGAGTATGATGACAGGAGAAATTTGATAAAAATATATAAAAATAATATTGAGTAAAATAAGCAGATTGGGGCAGTGTCCAACAAAACTTTAAGGTCGTCTGAAAATTAGTTTTCAGACGACCTTCGTTTTTTATTGTCGAAAACGCGCTTTTATAGAAAAGCGCCTCCCGTCATTATAATCAACAGCAAAACTATGATATCAACGGCTACGACGGTTTAATCGCTGTTTACAGAAGTGACAACAGGAAACTGTGCGGTTTCTCCCGCTGAAACAGTATCACGGTCGGATACCGCCTGTCCAACAGACTGGTATCCTGATTTATTTCAAAGCCGTTTTCCAGTCCAAACCGCCGAGGGAAGGGACTTGGGTGATGCTGTGGTCGGCAAGGTTGATGGCGGTCAGTTCGCCGCCCCAAAGCGCGCCGGTGTCGAGGGAGAGGATGTTGTCGGTGTTCATAAAGCCCAGCGACGACCAGTGGCCGAAGACGATGGTGTGGCTGAGGTTTTGCCTGTTTGGGGCTTTAAACCAAGGGCGTAGGTTCGAGGGCATTTTTTTGAGGGTGGATTTGTAGTCGTAGTCGAGTTCGTTTTTCAGCGTCAGCGCGCGCATTCGGGTGAAGACGTTGACAATCATGCGCAGGCGGTCGTAGCCGGTCAGGTCTTCGCTCCATTCAGCGGGTTTGTTGCCGTACATTTTGGAGAAAAACTTTTTGTATTTTTTGCCGCGCAACTCTGCTTCGGTTTCGCTGGCAAGCAGTTCGGCGCGGGCGATGGTCCATTGGGGCAGGATGCCGGCGTGAACCATAACATGGCGGACGCCTTTGATGAGCAGGGGTTGGAAACGCAGCCAGTCGAGCATTTTTTTGCTATCGGGGTGTGTAAGGATGGGGGTGATGGTGTCGCTGCGCTTGACCGTGCCTTCGCCGCTGCCGACAGCGAGCAGGTGCAGGTCGTGGTTGCCTAGAACCATGCGGACGCTGCTTTCGTGTTCCATGCAGAATTGGAGGACTTCGAGGGATTTGGGGCCGCGGTTGACGATGTCGCCGACGAGCCAGAGGGTGTCTGTGCCGTGGTTAAAGTTGATTTTGTCGAGCAAAAGGGTGAGTTCGTCGAAGCAGCCTTGAATATCGCCGATTGCGTAGTGTGCCATTGTTGTTATTGTCCGATTGTGTGTGTGGTGTTTCAGACGACCTTTGGCTTGTGGGAGGTCGTCTGAAAACGGGTTGCGTGTCTTATGCGTTCAGTACCAGCACGGCTTCGGCTTCGACCTGTACACCTTTGGGCAGGGAGGCGACACCGACGGCGGCGCGGGCGGGGAAGGGTTCTTGGATGAACTCTGCCATGACTTCGTTGAAAACGGCGAAGTCGGCAAGGTCGGTCAGGTAGGCGTTGAGTTTGACGATGTCGGCCAGCGTGCCTCCTGCGGCCTCGGCAACGGCTTGCAGGTTTTTAAAGACCTGACGTGCTTCGGCGCGGAAGTCGCCGTTGCCGACAACGGTCATGGTGGCGGGATCGAGGGGAATTTGACCGCTCATGTAAACGGTGTCGCCCGCGCGTACGGCTTGGCTGTATGCGCCGATGGCGGCGGGGGCTTTGTCAGTGTGGATGATGGTTTTGGACATGATTTTCTCCTGTTGTCGGGGTCGTCTGAAAGATGGGAATTTTGATGAAAACGGTGTCGATTATCGTATAAAACCGAGTGATTGTGTAGCAACTGTATTTTTCACCCCGTCGGGCAA
>NZ_KV794866.1:0-5847 GCF_001808875.1 Neisseria sp. HMSC064E01 | reverse complement strand
GTACTGGTTTAAAGTTAATCCACTATATTTTACCCGCCCTCTTCCCATCCGTCACATCCCTATACCCGCTGACCCTACCATTACCGTAACCACCCTACCGTCACTCGTCAACAAGTCGCTCCATCATCAGAAGGAACGGCAAGCACGGCTTCAAGTACAAGTACAAGGTAAAACACAAGATCAAAGTAAAAGCCCCCGACATCTGTCGGGGGCTTAGAATAGGTGTTTGGCAGTGACCTACTTTCGCATGGAAGAACCACACTATCATCGGCGCTGAGTCGTTTCACGGTCCTGTTCGGTATGGGAAGGCGTGGGACCAACTCGCTATGGCCGCCAAACTTAAACTGTACAAATCGGTAAAGCCTTAATCAATATATTTGGTGATGACTGAATCAGTCAGTAAGCTTTTATCTTTGAAGTCCTTCAAATGATAGAGTCAAGCCTCACGAGCAATTAGTATGGGTTAGCTTCACACGTTACCGCGCTTCCACACCCCACCTATCAACGTCCTGGTCTCGAACGACTCTTTAGTGTGGTTAAACCACAAGGGAAGTCTCATCTTCAGGCGAGTTTCGCGCTTAGATGCTTTCAGCGCTTATCTCTTCCGAACTTAGCTACCCGGCTATGCAACTGGCGTTACAACCGGTACACCAGAGGTTCGTCCACTCCGGTCCTCTCGTACTAGGAGCAGCCCCCGTCAAACTTCCAACGCCCACTGCAGATAGGGACCAAACTGTCTCACGACGTTTTAAACCCAGCTCACGTACCACTTTAAATGGCGAACAGCCATACCCTTGGGACCGACTACAGCCCCAGGATGTGATGAGCCGACATCGAGGTGCCAAACTCCGCCGTCGATATGAACTCTTGGGCGGAATCAGCCTGTTATCCCCGGAGTACCTTTTATCCGTTGAGCGATGGCCCTTCCATACAGAACCACCGGATCACTATGTCCTGCTTTCGCACCTGCTCGACTTGTCGGTCTCGCAGTTAAGCTACCTTTTGCCATTGCACTATCAGTCCGATTTCCGACCGGACCTAGGTAACCTTCGAACTCCTCCGTTACTCTTTGGGAGGAGACCGCCCCAGTCAAACTGCCTACCATGCACGGTCCCCGACCCGGATAACGGGTCTGGGTTAGAACCTCAAAGACACCAGGGTGGTATTTCAAGGACGGCTCCACAGAGACTGGCGTCTCTGCTTCAAAGCCTCCCACCTATCCTACACAAGTGACTTCAAAGTCCAATGCAAAGCTACAGTAAAGGTTCACGGGGTCTTTCCGTCTAGCAGCGGGTAGATTGCATCTTCACAACCACTTCAACTTCGCTGAGTCTCGGGAGGAGACAGTGTGGCCATCGTTACGCCATTCGTGCGGGTCGGAACTTACCCGACAAGGAATTTCGCTACCTTAGGACCGTTATAGTTACGGCCGCCGTTTACTGGGGCTTCGATCCGATGCTCTCACATCTTCAATTAACCTTCCAGCACCGGGCAGGCGTCACACCCTATACGTCCACTTTCGTGTTAGCAGAGTGCTGTGTTTTTAATAAACAGTCGCAGCCACCTATTCTCTGCGACCCTCCAGGGCTTACGGAGCAAGTCCTTAACCTTAGAGGGCATACCTTCTCCCGAAGTTACGGTATCAATTTGCCGAGTTCCTTCTCCCGAGTTCTCTCAAGCGCCTTAGAATTCTCATCCTGCCCACCTGTGTCGGTTTGCGGTACGGTTCAATTCAAACTGAAGCTTAGTGGCTTTTCCTGGAAGCGTGGTATCGGTTACTTCATGTCCGTAGACACTCGTCGTCACTTCTCGGTGTTAAGAAGACCCGGATTTGCCTAAGTCTTCCACCTACCGGCTTAAACAAGCTATTCCAACAGCTTGCTAACCTAACCTTCTCCGTCCCCACATCGCATTTGAATCAAGTACAGGAATATTAACCTGTTTCCCATCGACTACGCATTTCTGCCTCGCCTTAGGGGCCGACTCACCCTACGCCGATGAACGTTGCGTAGGAAACCTTGGGCTTTCGGCGAGCGGGCTTTTCACCCGCTTTATCGCTACTCATGTCAACATTCGCACTTCTGATACCTCCAGCACACTTTACAATGCACCTTCATCGGCCTACAGAACGCTCCCCTACCATGCCAGTAAACCGGCATCCGCAGCTTCGGTTATAGATTTGAGCCCCGTTACATCTTCCGCGCAGGACGACTCGACCAGTGAGCTATTACGCTTTCTTTAAATGATGGCTGCTTCTAAGCCAACATCCTGGCTGTCTGGGCCTTCCCACTTCGTTTACCACTTAATCTATCATTTGGGACCTTAGCTGGCGGTCTGGGTTGTTTCCCTCTTGACAACGGACGTTAGCACCCGCTGTCTGTCTCCCGAGGAACCACTTGATGGTATTCTTAGTTTGCCATGGGTTGGTAAGTTGCAATAACCCCCTAGCCATAACAGTGCTTTACCCCCATCAGTGTCTTGCTCGAGGCACTACCTAAATAGTTTTCGGGGAGAACCAGCTATCTCCGAGTTTGTTTAGCCTTTCACCCCTATCCACAGCTCATCCCCGCATTTTGCAACATGCGTGGGTTCGGTCCTCCAGTACCTGTTACGGCACCTTCAACCTGGCCATGGATAGATCACTCGGTTTCGGGTCTACACCCAGCAACTGTTCGCCCTATTAAGACTCGGTTTCCCTACGCCTCCCCTATTCGGTTAAGCTCGCTACTGAATGTAAGTCGTTGACCCATTATACAAAAGGTACGCAGTCACACCACAAGGGTGCTCCCACTGTTTGTATGCATCAGGTTTCAGGTTCTATTTCACTCCCCTCCCGGGGTTCTTTTCGCCTTTCCCTCACGGTACTGGTTCACTATCGGTCGATGATGAGTATTTAGCCTTGGAGGATGGTCCCCCCATATTCAGACAGGATTTCACGTGTCCCGCCCTACTTTTCGTACGCTTAGTACCACTATTGAGATTTCGAATACGGGACTATCACCCACTATGGTCAAGCTTCCCAGCTTGTTCTTCTATCTCGACAGTTATTACGTACAGGCTCCTCCGCGTTCGCTCGCCACTACTTGCGGAATCTCGGTTGATTTCTTTTCCTCCGGGTACTTAGATGGTTCAGTTCTCCGGGTTCGCTTCTCTAAGTCTATGTATTCAACTTAGGATACTGCACAGAATGCAGTGGGTTTCCCCATTCGGACATCGCGGGATCATAGCTTTATTGCCAGCTCCCCCACGCTTTTCGCAGGCTTACACGTCCTTCGTCGCCTATCATCGCCAAGGCATCCACCTGATGCACTTATTCACTTGACTCTATCATTTCAAGAACTTCTCTGACTTCGCCTGACATTCCGTTGACAAGAACATCAAACTTGAATTTCCTACTTTGATAAAGCTTACTGCTTGTTGTGTCTTAATCCCGCCTTTTGTCTTTCGGGATTAAGTCGATACAATCATCACCCAAATACTGTACCTGTTTTTCTTTTCCTATTTAGGAGATAACTGACCATTTGCAATTAGTCAATCATCAAAAACAGACACATTGTCTTTGTTTGTTGATTTCGGCTTTCCAATTTGTTAAAGATCGATGCGTTCAATATTGCTATTTACTTCGCAAATCAAAATGAGCTGATTATTATAGCAGCCTTTCTTTTCCCGTCAAACTGATTCGTCAGTAGACTTCTCTTTAGAAAAAAAGAAAGCAGTTACACTGCCTTTTTAACTCGCTTTGATTTGGAAAGTATTGGTGGAGGCAAACGGGATCGAACCGATGACCCCCTGCTTGCAAAGCAGGTGCTCTACCAACTGAGCTATGCCCCCGTTCTTGGTGGGTCTGGGAGGACTTGAACCTCCGACCCCACGCTTATCAAGCGTGTGCTCTAACCAGCTGAGCTACAAACCCGGATTCTCTTCTTAAGCGAATCTTGTCTTCACTCAAGCATTTTTCCGCATCTTCTACAGTTTACCGATAAGTGTGAATACGACAGCCTCTTCTTTCTCTAGAAAGGAGGTGATCCAGCCGCAGGTTCCCCTACGGCTACCTTGTTACGACTTCACCCCAGTCATGAAGCATACCGTGGTAAGCGGGCCCCTTGCGGTTACCCTACCTACTTCTGGTATCCCCCACTCCCATGGTGTGACGGGCGGTGTGTACAAGACCCGGGAACGTATTCACCGCAGTATGCTGACCTGCGATTACTAGCGATTCCGACTTCATGCACTCGAGTTGCAGAGTGCAATCCGGACTACGATCGGTTTTGTGAGATTGGCTCCACCTCGCGGCTTGGCTACCCTCTGTACCGACCATTGTATGACGTGTGAAGCCCTGGTCATAAGGGCCATGAGGACTTGACGTCATCCCCACCTTCCTCCGGCTTGTCACCGGCAGTCTCATTAGAGTGCCCAACTTAATGATGGCAACTAATGACAAGGGTTGCGCTCGTTGCGGGACTTAACCCAACATCTCACGACACGAGCTGACGACAGCCATGCAGCACCTGTGTTACGGCTCCCGAAGGCACCCCTCCGTCTCTGGAGGGTTCCGTACATGTCAAGACCAGGTAAGGTTCTTCGCGTTGCATCGAATTAATCCACATCATCCACCGCTTGTGCGGGTCCCCGTCAATTCCTTTGAGTTTTAATCTTGCGACCGTACTCCCCAGGCGGTCGATTTCACGCGTTAGCTTCGCTACTAAGCAGTCAAGCTGCCCAACAGCTAATCGACATCGTTTAGGGCGTGGACTACCAGGGTATCTAATCCTGTTTGCTACCCACGCTTTCGGGCATGAACGTCAGTGTTATCCCAGGAGGCTGCCTTCGCCATCGGTATTCCTCCACATCTCTACGCATTTCACTGCTACACGTGGAATTCTACCTCCCTCTGACACACTCTAGTCACCCAGTTCAGAACGCAGTTCCCAGGTTGAGCCCGGGGATTTCACATCCTGCTTAAGTAACCGTCTGCGCCCGCTTTACGCCCAGTAATTCCGATTAACGCTCGCACCCTACGTATTACCGCGGCTGCTGGCACGTAGTTAGCCGGTGCTTATTCTTCAGGTACCGTCATCAGACAGGGGTATTAACCCCGCCCTTTTCTTCCCTGACAAAAGTCCTTTACAACCCGAAGGCCTTCTTCAGACACGCGGCATGGCTGGATCAGGCTTGCGCCCATTGTCCAAAATTCCCCACTGCTGCCTCCCGTAGGAGTCTGGGCCGTGTCTCAGTCCCAGTGTGGCGGATCATCCTCTCAGACCCGCTACTGATCGTCGCCTTGGTAGGCCTTTACCCCACCAACTAGCTAATCAGATATCGGCCGCTCAAACAGCGCAAGGCCAAATGGTCCCCTGCTTTCTTCCTCAGAAAATATGCGGTATTAGCTAATCTTTCGATTAGTTATCCCCCACTGCTCGGTACGTTCCGATATATTACTCACCCGTTCGCCACTCGCCACCCAAGAAGCAAGCTTCTCTGTGCTGCCGTCCGACTTGCATGTGTAAAGCATGCCGCCAGCGTTCAATCTGAGCCAGGATCAAACTCTTATGTTCAATCTCTAACTTTTTAACTTCTGGTCTGCTTCAAAGAAACCGACAGGACAATGTCTAAAACATCATCTTGTCTGTCTTTCAAACAGTGTGAGGCTGTCGCACTCACACTTATCGGTAATCTGTTTTGTTAAAGAGCGAAAACGAATTATAAAGCATTTCATCTCATTGTCAATCAAAACTTTTCTTAAAACCTCGAAAAATCAGACCAACTGTGATATACTTATCAGTTCGTTCAACCACCGCCGAAGCAGCGAAGAACCGAACTATACCCCCACCACCAAAAACCGTCAAC
>NZ_KV794865.1:0-242 GCF_001808875.1 Neisseria sp. HMSC064E01 | reverse complement strand
TGGAGTTATTATGGCAGATACTGATTTAAATTGGGTTGCAGTTCAGGATATACCTGTTAATTGGGGTATTTTTGCATTTCAAAGTTCAAAAAAAGAATCTATAAGATTATTCCATATGATGGATCGAGATTGGTTTGTAGACATTGAAAGATTTAAGGCTATGGAGAAGGTATTAATAAGAGAGTTTGGAGAGGAGTTTATAAATGTCTTATTAAGCAATTACGGTAATATTCGTAGCAAGC
>NZ_KV794864.1:1255-5877 GCF_001808875.1 Neisseria sp. HMSC064E01 | reverse complement strand
GGAATCGGTAAAGCCGCCGTTGAAATGAAAACGAAGCTACAAGAAAACGGTTTGCGGGCTGATTGCCCGTCCTATGGGCAATCCCTGCCAAATCGAATCATTGATTTACGTTTACCCGGCTTCTTCAACATGATGGACGGCACAGGCGGAGAAGAAAACGCTATTTTCGACATCTTGGAAGACATGGAGAAAGAAAAAGAAGCGGCTTTGGACAATTTGAAATAGCAACACTCAAACAGCCGCCCAAAGGCTGAAAAATCGCTATTGGGCGGCGTTCTGAAAGGATTAAGGACATGACCCCGAAACAAGAGCAGTTTGCCCGCCTGTATGTAGAAACGGGCAATGCGAGCGAAGCATACCGGCAAGCCTACAACACCGACAACATGAAGCCCGAAACGGTAACGAATGAAGCCTATAAGCTGCTTCAAGACCCCGATATTTCCGCGATGGTGGACGGCTTAAAGGAAGAAGCGCGGCAACGACACGCGGTAACGGTGGACGACCTGTTGAGCGAATTGGAGCAAGCGCGCGCGGCGGCACTGGCAGCCCCTACCCCGCAAAGCAGCGCGGCGGTATCGGCAACGATGGGCAAAGCAAAAATGCTGGGCTTATTGGTGGATAAGGCGGAAATCAAGGCGGAGGCGGAAATCAGCCAAGTAATACAGGAAGAGCGCAAATGCCCGCTAAGTCAGGAAGAAATGCAGCAAGTCATGAACGCTTTTTTCAATAAGCCGTACAGTGAAATCACGCTTGAAGACATCATCGGAACCGTTGGAGAAGATACAGAGCGCATCGGGTATGTAATAACCATGATTATCGTGGGTAAAAAATTTTAGCCGTCTGATGCAAAAATCATTTGACAAATCGAGCCTTGAGAATCAGAATTTAGGTTCTCTCAAAACGAAATACCCAATCAGCAGGGTAACGCTGATTTTTTATCGCCAAAATTCTTTTACAGGTGTTTGCAATGTTATCAAACGTTAGCATTTCAGACGACCTATCACGAGTTATGGCGGTGTCTGCCAACCGCAAGGCGCAGGCTGGTTTTATTTCGCCAGAGAGAGCACCGCCCCCCCCTTATTGGGGCGTTCTCAAAATCTCTAAAGAAAGAAATACCATGACTTCAAATTTCCCCCAAATTCAAGACGTTCAATCCCCATCAGGACAAGGCTTTTGCGCTGTCGTCCACGAACCGACCGCGTATTTAGCCGATATTGACGTTCATTCATGCACCGCCCGCCGTTTGGGCATCTATCCATCACACGCCGCCGCCGTTGCCGCCTGCCGGTCGTTTATTGCTTTGCTTTCAGACGACCTAAAAGCATGGGCTGCTTACAGCGTAACGACAGCCGAACAAATCCACTAAATCCCTGAAAAACACCCGCCTTTATGCCGCCCGTTTTGGACGGCATGGGGCAAACTTCGCCCTAGTGTTTTTGTAAGTATCTGATTTTTCGATGCTTTATAATTTTGGTGCGCTGGGGCATGGAGGACTTTAAACCATGAAACCGACTGACAAAAACGACCGTTTCCGCCGCTATTCCAACCGCGCTTTGCTGGTGTTTGGGGTGTTGTTGATAGCTTTGGCAATCCGAGCCTGTAACCAGCCTGCCCATGCAGAGACGGAGCAGGCAATACAGACAACGCCGACCATATGGGAGACCGACCCGATGGCAGGGGTGGTTTTAGAACCTGTAACAGGGGAGGCAGAACAATGAAACCGACCTATCAAGACATCAAAGCCGCCGCGCAATACCGCTGGCAGGAAATCCACGCCGCCATCGGCATAGACCCGCGATACCTGAAAAACAAACACCAGCCTTGCCCCGCGTGTGGGGGCAAAGACCGTTTCAGATACGACGACAAGGACGGCAACGGTACATTCATTTGCAGCCATTACAACAATGGCGCGGGCGACGGTTTCGGCTTGGTAATGCATTATCTGAATTGCGGTTTTGACGAAGCATTACGCGCCGTAGCGGGCGTGTTGAACATGGGCGGGGCAAACCCCCTACCCATACCGCCCACGCGCCCACAGACGCAGCCACGCCACGAAAAAGACCACATCGGCAAACTTGCCGCATTGTGGAACGGGGCAGAGCCGATAACCGCCGATTCCCCCGCCGTGCAGTATTTAAAATCACGCGGTTTGGACATGGCGCAGTTACCTGAAAACGTCCGTTTTTTGAGAGAGGCGGATTATTGGACTAGTGGCGAAAATGCGCCGCTTTTCATCGGTCGTTTTCCCTGTATGGTTTGCGCCATCCGCGATACAGGCGGCGAGCTTCAAGGCTTGCACATGACCTATTTTCAGACGACCTATGACACGCCATACGGAGAGGACGGACAACACGCCCCGCATTATCAAAAACTTGCAATCAGCCACCCCGAAACGGGCGAAGCCTTGCCAGCCAAGAAAATGCAAAGCCGCAAACAGGGCAGCATTTCAGGCATGGCGGTTCACTTGTTCCCCGTCCCTGAAAACGGACGACTTGTCATCGCGGAGGGCATAGAAACCGCCCTTGCCGCCCGCGAACTGTTCCATACCCATGACTGGGGTTTATGCGCCGCCTTGAGCGCAAACAGCTTGGCGAAATACCGACTTTCAGACGACCTAAAGGAAATCGTGATTATTGCCGATAACGACACGCCGCGCCCCGTAGGTTTCAAAGCCGCGCATGATTTGGCAGTCCGAGCCATCAGGCAGGGCATCAAGGCGCGTATATGGCAGAGCGACACACTAGGCTATGACGCATTGGACGAACTGAAAGAAAAAAGGTCGTCTGAAGCCCAATCAGACAACACCATACCAAACACCGGAGGGAAAGCAGCATGAAAAATACCGAAACAGCGAAGCAGGAAAGCACCAAAGACTACAACATCAACGACATCGAACCATACCAACCGCGCCCCCGCTTCGATACCGACCATCGGGGCGTATGGTGGATAAACGTCAGAACGGGCAAAGACGGCGAAGCCATCGAAGCAGAGCCGCTATTACTTTCCGACCCTATCGACATCATCGGCACAGGGCAGGACAACGACGGCGCGTATTACCGCGTTATCCGCTGGCAGGACAAAATCACACGCCAAACCAAGACCGCCGCCATCCCACAAGCGGAAATCGGCACGGTTCAAGGCTGGCAGCGATTGCAGGGTTACGGCTTGACCGTCTTATCAGGCAGAGCCAAACGCGAACGGCTTGCTGATTATTTGCAGACACAGGGCAGCCGTACCGCCTTTACCATTACCGACCGCGCGGGCTGGCACGGCGACACCTACATCATGCCCAGCGGCGAAACCATCACGGCAGACGGCAAAACACCCGCCGTCATCTACAACGGCGACACCAGCCAAGCGGCGGCATACCGACCAAACGGAGAATTAACCGACTGGCAGCAAAATATCGCCCGATACGCAGCGGGAAACAGCCGCCTATGCCTTGCATTGGGCGCGTCCTTTGCCGCCCCCTTGCTGTCCCTGTTGAGCGAAGAATCAGGCGGTTTCCATTTGACGGGCGATTCATCCGACGGCAAGACTACCGCCGCAAAAGCAGCCTTGAGCGTATGGGGCAGACCATCGGGCAGCCTGTTGTCTTGGAGCGGCACGAAAATAGGCTTTTCCAATACCGCCGCCGCCCGCAATGACGGCTTGCTGGTGTTGGACGAAATCGGGCAGGCAAGCCCCCACGTCATCGGCGACACCGTTTACAGCGTCATGAACGGAATCAACAAAGTACAGGGCGCAAAACAGGGCGGAAACCGCGCCTTGAGCCGCTGGAAAGTGATGATGTTCTCGACAGGCGAAAAGACCCCCGATTCCATCCTGAAACACCACAAAGGCGATTGGAACGCAGGGCAAGCCGCCCGTCTGCCCAGTATCAGAGCCGCCGCCCGATACGGCATTTACGACACCTTGCACGGCTTCGAGAGCGGCGCATTATTGAGCGAACATATCGCCCAATCCGCCGAACAATATCACGGAGCAGCGGGCAGGGCTTTCATCCGACGGCTTTCAGACGACCTAGAACAAGCCAAACGGCAGGCAAACGAGCGCATGACCGCATTTATGGAGACCGTCCCCGAATTGTCAGGGCAGGCGCGAAGAGTAGCAAAACGCTTTGCCCTTGCCGCCGCCGCATTGGAGCTTGCCGCCCCCGTTACCGGTTTAGCCGCAGGCGTAGGCATGGCAGGCGTGAAACAATGCTTTGATGAATGGCTGGAAGCCAACGGAGCGGGGAAACACGAAGACCGCCGAATCATCGAGCAGGCGGAGGACTTTATCGACCTATACGCGTTAGGCATGAGGTTTACGGATTGGAGCGATAAAAGTACCAACAAAGACCATGCAGGCTATCGGAAACAGGGGGGGGAGAAATTGGAATTGTGGGTAATCCGCCGTGTCTTTGCCGATGAAATCGCCCAAAGTTTCGATGAACAGAAAGTATGCCGCGTGTTGTTAGATGGGGGATTGCTGAAATACAACCACAAAAACAAAGGCTACCAACACCAGCGCAAAGGTAGCGGCTGGTTTTATGTGCTGACCCCCGATATGGAACTGGACGACTGACCGTTTGCATAGGGTTAATTTAAAACGCCCACCAAGCCCGCCATGACCGATAC
>NZ_KV794864.1:0-1155 GCF_001808875.1 Neisseria sp. HMSC064E01 | reverse complement strand
GCCCGCCATGACCGATACAGGCGGGCTTTTTTTGCGTCCATTACTTCAGACGAACCATTCCATACGCCATAAAATCAACAGCAAGCCCCTAATTTTCGAGAATTAGGGCTATTCATCCCCTGCCCAATACCAATCATACCTAAACAGCAAAACGCGCTGATAGCGCAATTACGCCCTATTTCCGCCATGACCGACAAAGACAGGCGGGAATAAATAATTTCAAGACCAATACGCGCGCGCGAGAGAGAGCCATACAACGAATTTTTAGAGTCCATAAAAAAGAAAAGAAGAACAAGACGCGTGGACAGATAAAACCCTATGCGCGAGACAAAATCACTTGTTACCTTTGTTACCACAAAACTTAACATTTATAACTATATGAATATCAATATAAAAATAAAGAAAAAACGGTAACAAATGAACATAGATTTACTTGTTACCGATTTGTTACCATTTGTTACCCCTTTATATTCAGATGGTTACGCTTAAAAAAACAGGGGCGGTAACAAACGGTAACAAGGTTAAGATATGTGTCCTGTTACCGTAAAAGCCATGACTGGCAATGCTTTCAGCCATTGGTAACAAGGTAACAAACGATTTTTGCGTTTTTTTTGTATATATACGCTTTCTTTTGCGGGCAAATGAACGGCAGAACTGATACAGACAAAAGCCGCCCGAAAGGCAATATCGGACGGCTGGAAAATAAAGCAAGCACCAGCCCACAAGACGGCGCGTGATTGCTGGTGTTACAATCAGACCATATTTCACAGCTTGGCAGAAATGCCACAAAACGCCCCTGAAAAATTTTGACTTTGACAAAATGGGGGTATGCTTGGGGGTATCTTGGTAATCGATGAAAATTTTATAAAATAAAAACAATATATTATAGATTCAGTTCGAGGCTCGCTGTCGCACCAACACACAAAACCGCTTAGAAATTAAAATCTAAGCGGTTTTTCTTTTCTGTCCAACGCCTCGGATAAAAAAGCAAAACCGCTTAATATTCCCTACCCGATGTATCCCAAGTATTGCATCCAATACCTCTCCACACTCAAACCAAACTCAATAAAGGCAAGGCTTTCGGATTAACCCTTACTATCCCAAAATTTCCTTTTTAACCATACAGAGACCTTTGCAAAATTCCCCAAAATCCCC
>NZ_KV794863.1:0-1508 GCF_001808875.1 Neisseria sp. HMSC064E01 | reverse complement strand
CCCTATCCATCTCTGAAAAACACCGTCTTTGCGGGGGCTTTGCCCCCACACCCCCAGTCTCGCCGCCGACGGCTCGGAAGCAGGGGGCGGGCTACGCCCTTAGTCCTGCTTCCTCCCTTGAGCGTTGGGTCGCTTCCACCCTGTCAAGGTCAAGCCGCTTACGCGGTCGCTACGCGAACCTTGACAGGCTTCCAGCTCCGCAGCAGTGGAAAATATGCGCTAATGCCCCAAATTTGCGATTTCCTGCGTTTTCTATGCTTCCCTATGGTTTGCATATGGGAAAGGGCTAGAAATGCAATCTGAACTCAAAATAGGCGCACTGCTGACGTTTTTCTTTTGGAAATTATGGATAGGCAGCACGTATTTTTTAGTAGCATAGCTTTATTTGTTGTAAATACATTACATCGTATTTACAATGTAATTGTGATGCAATGTATGTATGGAGCAAAAGAAATGGGATACACAAATTTCAATATGAGGCTGGACGATGACCTACGGGCAAACGCCTATCCTGTTCTAGAACAGTATGGTCTGACTCCCAGTCAGGCAGTTCGGATGTTTTTCAATCAAATCGCCAATACAGGCAAAGTCCCGCTTTCCTTGGATTGGGCGGGAAAAGCACCGAATAAGGTTACTTTGGAGGCTATGAAGGAATTAGAAAACGGTGGCGGAACAAAATACAGCACCGTTGCTGAAGCCGTTCGGGAGATTCAGAAGCTGGCGGATGACGGCCATAAATGAGCGTTCAATCCGTTTGAGCAACCAGTTATCGCAGAAGAATGATATAATTTAAAAAATAAGATTAGGAGATTAGCTATGTTTGCAATTGCTTTTGATTTGGAAGTTGCCGAGCTGAAAATTCATTACGGCGAACCTTACAACGGTGCTTATTTTGAGATTCGCGAAGAGTTAAAAAACTTCGGTTTTGAATGGACTCAAGGCAGCCTGTACCTAACGAATAACGATGATATGGCCAATTTGATGATGGCCTTGAATGCACTTAAAAACATTCAATGGTTTAGTAAATCTGTCCGTGATATTCGAAGCTTTAGGGTAGAAAACTGGTCTAACTTTACCAACTATGTGAAGTCTTAACCAATCACTAAAACCGCCGATTCATTTCGGCGGTTTTTTTATCGGCTATAATCCTTGCCCGCCCGTGGCGATTGTACCGCAAATTATTTTGGAGGAGTTTCAGATGGCGGAAGTTCCGCCGCTTCATACGCTTCCAAAAATTCCGTTGGTGGTGTGCCTATCATCATTTCCAAAAACTTTTCTTCCGAAATCAAGCCGCGTTCTGGGAGTTTTCAGACTGCCTTACTTCGCCTTCTCGCACAAATTTGCCGCTGGCCAAAGCGCGGCCGATTTGCGCCGGAACAACGCTGGTATTGATGGTGGCGCAATGCGCATTCTGAGCTTTTCGGATGATTCCGGCAGTATCGTTTGTCTGTTTCCACCGTATGCCGGCGTATCCGGAAGAAATGGCCACAAAGACAGGATACCCCGTT
>NZ_KV794862.1:0-293 GCF_001808875.1 Neisseria sp. HMSC064E01 | reverse complement strand
TGGTTGCGGCGGTTGACCAATGCTTCCAACACTTCTTCCGCTTCGGTGGGCGGGTGGTAGAGCATGGTTTGCCAACCCTCTTTCTGCGTCATCATCTGTGCGAAGAAGGCGAGCATTTGGGCATCTTTGGCATCGGTTTTGGTCAGCGACTGCGATTGGGCAAACTGATGCGTCTGACGCGGGTTGGCGATGATCACGGCTATGCCTGCGCGGTGGATGGCTTTGGCGGCGGGGATTTCGAGACCGCCGGTGCTTTCCATCACGACGAGGGCGACGTTGTGTTTTTTAAGGTA
>NZ_KV794861.1:0-323 GCF_001808875.1 Neisseria sp. HMSC064E01 | reverse complement strand
AAAATGTTTCAGTAAGTAGCAAAAATGTTTCATTAAAACTGTAAAAAAAATCGCTGCAACCCTTGTTAGTAAAGGCATGTAGCGGTTATCCACAAGTCTATAAAAAGGTTTAAAAAGATTTAAAAATGATGAAAAACCGATCCCCCCTGATTTTCTGGGGATAACCCGACCGTTTTTCACAGCCGAAAAACCCCCACCCCACCGCCTTACGGCGGCACCCGTGAGGGGATTTTCGGAACACGGCTCTGCCGTATATCCGATTAGCGGCTATCGCCGTCCCCAGCCCATACGTCCACTTTCTTCCCTATCCATCTCTGAAAAAC
>NZ_KV794860.1:0-1361 GCF_001808875.1 Neisseria sp. HMSC064E01 | reverse complement strand
TTGCGGTTGAGGCGGACGTCTTTGGCGACGGTTTGGGCATCGCCCAGGTCGGCGAAGAGCGGGAAGGGGATGGGGTCGTCTGAAAAGCAGAACCCGTGTGTGCGCGTACCGCACACACTTTACGTCGGGATTGGAGGTTTCATACTGGCTACGGCTTGCTTAAATTTTAAAAAAGTCTCTAAATAGCTTCATCCTAAATGAAATCTGTTTTTTGCCTCAAGGTCGACTGAAAATTATTTCAGACGACCTTATGAGATTGTTAAACCTTGATACAACTTACGTTTACTCAAAATCTATAATTTTTCCATATTCAAGAATTTCATCAAAAGTATCTGCTACTTTTCCAATACTTCCATCATCTAGCCAATATTCCCATATTGATAGATTATCATTTAAATCGAAATATAAGCGTCCCCCATCTGAAGAAGATCCAAACATAAAACCTTTCTTTATGCGTTCAGAGTCTACAAATTCTTTGGAGTCATGCCTTTGTACAATATTTTCTGCCTTTTGTTTTTTCTTGTTTATTTCAACTAAATATTCAATATAATTCCATCTTGGAAAAGAATTTAACTCGTCAAACAATAAATTTTTATTAAATAAATCAATTTCATAATCTTTAAATTTTATTTCCATAAACAACTTGAATTTATCAAGGGTATTTTTATATGACTGAGGAAATAAGATGTTTAATTTTTTTTCTATGCTTGTTAATTCATTCATGATTAGTCCTTACAATATGAGGGTTTTTTACAACTTCCAATATGATCCCGTGCACGTTTTTTCCAATAAGCCTCACGAAATTTATCGTACGCCTGAGCTTGGGCTTTATCTCTACGAAAACTTTCTGTAATAAAGAAATGTAACTGCTTAGTAATTTTATCATGTAAACCTGATCTTATTTCTAGTAAAGGACCTGGATCTTTACCAGATATATGGTGCAATTCTATCCTTTCTCCATTATGACCTCGAGGAGCCTGTCCTTTCCACATTTTACAAATGTTTGAATGAGTAAATGCAAAAGCTTTAGGATCTTGATAAACAGTTCTTCCTTTATAAGTGATTGGTTTTTTACTCTTTAACATATTACGCATAAGTTTTGTCATCCATACGCTACTTAAACCTAATGTATCGATCCAATTATTTGCATTGAAAGCAAACTGATAAAAATTACTGCCGCCTTCCAACCCAATCGGGTCCTGATTCACAAACCGACCCGCATCAGGTTCGTAATACCTAAAGAAGTTGTAATGCAGTCCCGTTTCACGGTCAGCATATTGGTTTTGCAGGCGGAACGGCTGGTATGCGCTATCCGTTACCTTGGTTTCTTCTTTCAGACGACCCCAGCCGGTGTAGTTGCC
>NZ_KV794859.1:0-6067 GCF_001808875.1 Neisseria sp. HMSC064E01 | reverse complement strand
CTTGTCCTGATTTAAATTTAATCCACTATATAGTCGAATATCTAAAAACCGTAACGGCGTTATCAGTTATAATAAAAGGCTGACGCAAACCCGCACGGAGCCGTATCATGTATCACTACAAATCCGAAGCCACCCAATTCCTCGACAAACTCATCGAAGACAATCCGCAGCTGGAAACACAACGCCTTGAAAACCGCCATCTGCTGTGGGATGTCGAGCTGAACCCTCAAGAACAAAAAGAATTCGAAGCCGCCAAAATCGCCAAAAAACCTTATACCTACTACCAAGACTGACGGCCAAACGGCATGACCACCCAGACACACAATATCAATCCGGTGCTGCAAGACTACCTCAACAGCATCGGCGAAAAAGAGCATCCTGCCCTGACCGCCCTGCGTTCGCGCACGCAATCCCACCGTTTAGGGAAAATGGCGATTGCCCGCGAACAGGCAGCCTTGTTGACTTGGCTCGCGCGCCTGCTCAAAGCCGAAAAATATCTGGAAATCGGCGTATTTACCGGTTACAGCAGCACCGCGGTCGCCCTAGCCCTGCCCGAACACGGCAAAATTACCGCCTGCGACATCAACGTCACCTTTACCGATATCGCCCGCGAAACTTGGCAGGCAGCGCAAGTCGCCCATAAAATCACCCTCCACCTCCAGCCAGCGCTGCTGACCTTGGACGACTTGATAAACCAAGGCGAATCAGGCAGCTACGACTTGGCGCTGATCGATGCCGACAAACCGCCGACCCCGCAATATTTCGAACGCTGCCTGCAACTGGTCCGCAGCGGCGGCGTTATCGCCATCGACAATGTCCTGCTGAACGGACGCGTCATGGGCGAAACAGAACGCGATGCACCACCCAGCCTAAACATACTCCAATCCTTCAACCGCAGCCTGCCCGACGATTCCCGCATCGTACCCATTACCCTGCCCGTCGGCGACGGTCTGACTTTGCTGCTTAAAAAATAAAATGAACAAAACCCTTCCCATCCTGTTTGCTGGCATCCTCCTACTCAACGCCTGCGCCTCTACCTCCCCTAAACCCAAATCCGGCGACACCTTCATGTTGCCCGACATTCCCACCGCCGCAGCCGAATCCTCCGCCATTCCCTATCCCGATTTGAACACGATGACCCAAATCGAACGCTTGGGTATGCAGGTCGAACGTTTGGAGCGCGAGATGGAAAACACCAACCAGCGCCTGCAACAACTCGAAAAACAAAACAAAACCCCGCGTCATGCCAATAGAAAAGTGCCCGCCCAGCGTTTGGACGACCAAAAGCTCAAAAGCACCTATCTGGCAAACGGCGGCACCGCGCCTTCAGAAGCCGACTCCGCCAACCAAAACGAAACCCATCTCTACAATCAAGCCCTCAAATACTATCAGCGCAATAATTACGCCGCAGCCGCCGCAGTCTTAAAAGGAGCAGACGGCGGCAACGGCAGTGAAAGCGCTCGACGCAATATGTATCTATTGCTGCAAAGCCAACAGCGTATGGGCAACTGCGAATCCGTCATCGAAATTGGCGGCCGCTTCGCCAACCGCTTCCGCAACAGCCCGCAAGCGCCCGACGCGCTCTTCAGCATCGGGCAATGCCAATACAAGCTGCAACAGAAAGACATCGCCCGCAACACATGGCGCAAACTGATACAGAGCTACCCCGGCAGCGCCGCCGCCAAACGCGCAGCCGTCAGCATCAAGCAACGATAAATTTTCAGACGACCTCCCATACTCAAAGGTCGTCTGAAATCATTCATTGAATAACGTTTTATACACTAGGAGCAAATATGGCCAAAATCGGCATCATCATGGGCAGCAACAGCGACTGGCCCGTTATGCAGCAGGCAGCGCAGTTTCTCAAAGAATTCGGCGTTGAATACGAAGCCCGCGTCGTGTCCGCACACCGCACCCCAGATTTAATGTTTGAATACGCCGAAACCGCCCGCGAACGCGGCATCAAAGCCATCATCGCGGGTGCAGGCGGCGCGGCACACCTGCCCGGCATGGTTGCCGCCAAAACCACCGTCCCCGTATTGGGCGTTCCCGTGCCCAGCAAATACCTGCGCGGCGAAGACTCCCTGCTCTCCATCGTGCAAATGCCCAAAGGCGTTCCCGTCGCCACCTTTGCGATCGGCGAGGCAGGCGCCGCCAACGCCGCCCTGTTCGCCATCTCGCTGCTTGCCAACGAAGACCCCGAGCTGGCGCAAAAACTTGCCGATTTCCGCGCCAAGCAGGAACAAACCGTTTTAGACATGGAACTGCCCGAAGCATAAGTATCAAGGTCGTAGGGAAGGTCGTCTGAAAGGCAAATAGAAATCTTTGCATTCTGACGACCATACCAGCTTCACTTTTTACATTGTGCGCGACAATTGCTGGATATAACTGCTAATCTGCGTCAGTTCCAAAACAAATATTTTTAATTACATTTAAATTAGAAGAAAATTTTTTATAGTCATCCTGAATTTTCAATACTAAAGAATTTAATTCAGCATATAACTCATGACTGAAATTTATATTTATATTTCTTTCTTTGCCAACTAACTCCTCCATATTTAGTATATTATTTTTCTTAAATTTCATATTCAAGATATTATTCTTCTTACTTATCTCAGCAGTAAGTGATTCAAAATTTAATTCGTCTTGATTATTATCTGAGACAAATTCTATAAAATCCAATAAATTGCCATAGTCTTCTTCACCGGCAATATATAGAGACAGACCATTTCCAAAATTGATATAAAAACCAGAATCAATATAGACTTGACCACACTGATTAAATTTCCCTAAATACAGAAAATTAAATTCCCAATTTATCTCAAAATAGAAATTATATTGATTAAGTGAAAAATTATATGTACTATTTAAATTCATTATTTCCTTTATCCTTTTATAACTTGAAGATTTAAATAACCTAAAGATTTAGCTATCTTT
This sequence comes from Neisseria sp. HMSC064E01, assembly GCF_001808875.1. Classification (NCBI taxonomy): domain Bacteria; kingdom Pseudomonadati; phylum Pseudomonadota; class Betaproteobacteria; order Neisseriales; family Neisseriaceae; genus Neisseria; species Neisseria sp. HMSC064E01. The sequence goes on along the minus strand of NZ_KV794859.1, from coordinate 3,130 downwards.
CTAACTTTATCTTCCATTATTCCTGTTTACCCCATTTTCAGACGACCCTGTTTCATCACACAACCCTCTGAACAACAATGAACAAAACTTTTGCATTTATCCTGCTCTCCGCCTTGCTCTGCGCCTGTCAAAGCCCAAGCAAACCGACCCAAGCGACTGAAGCAGTCCCCACCCGACAAGTACAAGCCACAACGGGCAATCTGATTATTTTCTACGATGAAGGCATCGGCTCAGGTTCATTGATGAAGGCAGTGAAAGATTCCGGCGCAAGTTTGGTTTACGAATACAAAAACCTGCACGGAATTGCCATTCGTCCATCAGCCAAAACCAATATTCAAGATGCTATTGCCTATTTCCAAAAGGTAAACGGCGTGTTGTCAGTCGAACAAGACCGACTGATGAAACTTCAATAAGATTCAGCAGTTAAATCAGCACACCTTTTGGAAGCCGATTATGTTTGAAGCTTTTATGATAGACTGATTTTTTAGTTTACAATGTATATTACCTATTGCCTTCCTTTCAGGCAGGAATACGTTATAAAAAATACATAGAAAAAATAAAACGAATGGGAGCATGATGGCAAACCGTATTTTCAGTATAAAATCCATAAAACCAATTAATTACCTCATTTTATTGCTACTTATTTCGTTTTCATTTCTCCTTAATACTGATGAATTTTACATCATAGACTATATAACTGATGGGGATGTCTATAATTTATCCGATTTACAAGGCGAAATAAACGACAACCCAATGATTATTAAATTATTTTTAATAATAAACAATATGTCCATTCTATTCTTTCTATTAGGAAGAAAGTTTATTGGCATTTTCTGTTTCATCCTTACAGCGTATTTTTTTGTCCATTTAATAGGCGACCTAGATTTATTGTTTCATATCATTTACTCAAGTATAAAACTTAAAAATTTATGGCTGATTTTAATACTCGTTTTGTATTTTTTACTGTGTTTGATTAACCTTTTTCCCCTGTTCGGTTCTGTGAAAAAATAAAAAAAGGTCGTCTGAAAACCCAAAATCCATCCGGTTTTCAGACGACCTCTTTGCTTTTAAATTCAAATCAAACCATTTAAGCTCAAATCGTACCGCTGCCTTGCGCTTTCGGTTTGGCGGCACCGAATTCCAGTTTGCTCAAGGCGGAGAGGTAGGCTTTGGCAGTAGCGACCAAAACGTCGGTATCTGCGCCCTGACCGTTGACGACGCGGTTGCCGCGTGCCAGACGGACGCTGGTTTCGCCTTGGCTTTCCGTGCCTTGCGTTACGGCGTTGACGGAATAAATCTGCAAAGTTGCGCCGCTTTGTGCCACACTCTCAATCGCTTTGAAAATCGCATCGACAGGGCCGGAGCCTGTGGCGGAAGCGCGTTTTTCTTCGCCTTTGATGCTGAACACGATTTCGGCATGCGGCTCTTCGCCGGTTTCGGTGCTGATTTTTTGGGAGATGAATTTGTAGCTTTCCGCATTCATACTGCCCATTTCATCGGACACCAGCGCGTGCAGGTCTTCATCGAAGATTTCGCGTTTTTTGTCGGCGAGTTCTTTGAAGCGGGCAAACGCGGCGTTCAGCGCCTCTTCGCTTTCCAATTCGATACCCAAATCCGCCAGCTTGGTTTTGAAAGCGTTGCGGCCGGACAATTTGCCCAAGCTCAGGCGGTTTGCCGCCCAGCCGACCGACTCGGCGGACATGATTTCATAGGTTTCACGATGTTTCAGCACGCCGTCCTGATGGATGCCTGATTCGTGCGAAAACGCATTCGCGCCGACAATGGCTTTATTGGGCTGCACGGGATAGCCGGTGATGGTGGAAACCAGTTTGGACGAAGGCACGATTTGGGTGGTGTCGATGCCGGTTTCCAAGCCGAAAAGGTCGTGGCGCACTTTCAAAGCCATTACGATTTCTTCAATCGAAGCATTGCCTGCGCGTTCGCCCAAACCGTTGACGGTACATTCCACCTGGCGCGCGCCGCCTTTGAGCGCGGCTAGTGAATTGGCGACTGCCAAGCCCAAATCGTTGTGGCAGTGTGCCGACCAAACGACTTTGTCGCCGTTGGGCGTTTTGGCGATGAGTTCGCGGAAAAATTCTTCGGTTTTGTGGGGAATGGAATAGCCGACGGTATCGGGAATGTTGATGGTGGTCGCGCCTGCTTCAATCACCGCGCCGCAGATTTCGGCAAGAAAATCGATTTCCGAACGCAACGCGTCTTCGCAGGAAAACTCCACATCGTCAGTGTATTCGCGCGCGATTTTGACCGCTTTGACGGCCGCTTCGATAACCTGTTTCGGCTTCATCTTCAGCTTGTACTCCATATGGATCGGGCTGGTGGCGATAAAGGTGTGGATGCGTTTTTTCGGCGCGGGTGAGACAGCTTCGCCCGCCTGACGGATGTCGCGTTCGACGGCGCGAGACAATGAACAGACCGTTGATTTGGTGATGGTTTTGGCAATCGCATTCACCGCTTCGAAATCGCCCGGACTGGCAGCGGCAAAACCCGCTTCGATGATGTCCACACCCAATTTCTCCAATTGGCGTGCCACACGGATTTTCTCCTCTTTGGTCATGGCGGCACCGGGCGACTGCTCGCCGTCGCGCAGGGTGGTATCGAAAATAATTACGCGGTTGGTCTGTGTCATTTCAGTTCTCTCCAGAGATTCGTTTTTTTGTAAAAAAGCATTTAAATCCAGCGGTCTGCCTTGCGCTTCCGCCAGCGCGGTCAGCTTTTGCAGTTGCGCCAAAGGCAGCGACCCGCGGGTGCGCCATTTATAGATGGCGGCAGTCGTCGCGGCATTTTCGGGATCGTGCTGTTTTAACGCCTCAGCAAGCGCATTCACGCCGCCGAAATAAGCAACTAAGCGGTCAATGTCTAATTGCATGATGTTCCTTGTCCAAACCTTATTGAAATTATTGTTTGCATTGGGAGGGGATTATACGCATTTTAGACAAAACGACAATCTATTTTTATAAAATTACGAATTTTCTTTTTAAATTGGATTATTTTTATACATTTTGTCTAATTTAGTTTAAGCATCCAAGCATGAAAAGGCAGAACAATCATACCTGCCGCGAGATAATAAACAGACATCACGAGACCTTTGCAAAATCCCCCAAAATCCCCT
>NZ_KV794858.1:0-12699 GCF_001808875.1 Neisseria sp. HMSC064E01 | reverse complement strand
CCAGTGTCTTAACCGCTTGACGACTCCCCAACTTTATCAAATCATTTGAAACAAAGGATGAATGTCTAAACCTTCAACACAATATGCTTCATATGATTGTGAAACTTGTTGGTATATATTGTTTGCTTTTTGCTGATTATCCGTAGAGAGAAATATACACGCTCCAGACCCTGTCATTAATGTAGGACCATATTTAGATAATTCACAATAAGCTTTCCAAACTTCAGGATACTCCTGAAAAACAACAGCCTGCATATCATTCCTGAATGGCTGCAAAGATTGGAAAGTCGGCATTATGCTTGGTTTGGAATTTCGTGTCAAGTTCTCATGCGAGAAAATTTTAGCGGTAGAAACATGTACCGACGGTTTGATTATCGCATACCATTGTTTAGGAATTTCTATTTTGACTAATTGCTCGCCAATCCCTCGTGCAAAAGCACTTTGCCCGAAAAGGAAAAACGGTACATCCGCACCCAATTTTACTGCCAAATCAATGAGCTGCTGTCTTGTCAGCCGACATTGCCACCATTGGTTTAACACGATTAACACGGTTGCCGCATCGGAGCTGCCTCCGCCCAATCCTCCTCCTGTCGGAATCTTTTTCTCTAACCAGATTTCCACACCACGGCAGGAGCCGGTATGTTGTTGTAAAGAAAGTGCAGCACGATAAGCCAAATCTTGTTCGTAGGGAATACCTTCGGTGGGATTATGCAAAATAATCTTTTTATCGTCTCGTGGCTTCAGGTAAACGGTATCATACAGCCCGATAAGGCAGAAAATGCTTTCTAAATTATGATATCCGTCATCCCTTCTGCCTGTAATACGCAAATCAAGATTCAACTTGGCAGGCGCGGGAAAGGCTTGAGCGTCGGCAGGAATATCCATATCAAGCTCTTTTTTTATTTTTTAAGGCGGGCTGCACATTGCGTCTGATCGCTGGCAGCAGGTTCGTGGTTGACTTCGTCAAATACCAGGCGGACATTTAATTTGGCATTTTCCAATTGAAGGATTTTCGGCTTACCTTCGCTATTGGTACTGCGTGTAATAGTCCAATCAAATTGCTCCAAACGGCCATCGGGCAATAATCGGTATGGCGCATTGGCAACGCGTTTGCCATCCGCCCAAATATGCAGATATTGAACAGGCAATTCATAGCCCAAAAGTTTGTGACTGAGCTCTTCTGCTGTTTCTGCCTGATACACTCGACCTTTACTGTCTACAGCCAATACGCCTTGGTTGTCTTTACATAACTGTCCGACCGTACTGCCCAAAGGTGTATTGACGCTAATGGTTTGGACTTGATTTTGATAGGACCAGTCAAAATTGGCGTAAGAGCCTTTTTCTTCGACTTTTACTGCCAATCTTCCGTCTGCAGTAAAATCATTGACATTCTCTGCCGGCTTCCAATCATTTTGTTGAGACAAATTAGGATGCACACAAGCGGCAAGCAAAGTCAGTGTTGCAATAGATACAATGGTTTGTAATTTCATAAATACTCCCAAAAGGTCGTCTGAAAACTGTCTATCATCCCAGCTTCTTCCAAAGCCTTGTTTTCAGACGACCCCTTTCATTATTTCGTTTTTACGGAACGTCCAGATTGGGCTTTTTTCGTTGCTTTAGGAGCAGACTCCACGCCGAAACGCTTCATGGTTTCCCGCAATATTTTCATATCGCCTTCACCCTTCAGGCTGTCCGTCCATATTTTTTTGGCTTTTTCCTGTTCTCCGGATGCCCACAATGCTTCGCCCAAGTGTGCGGCAACTTCTGCATCAGGATATTTTTCAAACGCATATTGCAAATAAGGCAATGCAGTTTGCACATCGTCTTTCAGGAAATACGCCCAGCCCAAACTGTCGTTGATGGCAGGGTTTTCCGGCTCAATCTGATAAGCAGCCTGAATCAATTTAAAGGCTTCGTCTAAATGCTCCTTAGTCGGAGAAAGCAAAATATAACCCAAAGCATTCAAACCGTTGGCGTTATCCGGCGCCAATTCGACTACGCGGCGCAAATCGGCAATGGCTTTGCCCTGATCGCCCATACGGTCATAAATCATAGCGCGTTGGTACAAAGCATCAGGCAACTGCTCCGCTGCATCCGGCTGTCGGCTTATCTTGGGCAACATTTTATTCAGTTCGGACAAAGCCTCTTGCAAATTATCGTATTTGGACAAAGCAAACAGGGTAACCCGTTGCAATTCCTTACTGCCGAAATAACGCCCTTCCTGCTCGGGCAGGCTTTGCGCCCGACGTGCTTCTGCCAAAGCTGCCTTACCGTTTCCTTGCTCGGCCTCTAATGAAGCACCGAAAACTGCTTTATCAAAAACATAACTGGGGGAAACAACTTTGGCAAGCCATTGTTTGGCTTTGGGATAGTCTTTAACATCGGCATAAGCCATCGCACCAATCAGGGCGGCACGGCTTTGCTGTTCGCTTGTTCCAATGTTATACGCTTTATCCAAATAATTGATAATCGTCGAAATATCGTCTTTACGATTGCTTGCCAACAACGCTGCCTGAATATACAGGTCGGGATTCGGGTTATTTTCCAACAGCGTACGCAGGCGCGCATAGGCTTTGTCGTTTTGTTTATTGGAAATCAGGTTGACGATTTCCAACTCCTGCCATACGGGCGAAAGATTGCGTGTATCGGTTTGCTCGAAGAAGCCGTTTAATATCTCGGGACTGCGTTGCGCCATCAGCCGCAAAGTCAGTAAAGTCGGCGGCAGCATCTCTGCATCCAGCCCTGCCAAACGTTGCAATGCCGCAATGGCATGTTTCTTTTTACCGCCTTGCGCACTGAAAATCACATCGGCAATCGCAGCTTCCGGCAAATCTTTATATTTCAAAGCTTCCTTATGGACTTGTGACGAAGCTTTCTCTGCCAACCCCGGCTGCTGGATTGCCGCCTGAGCCAACAGCAGGAAAATACGCTGATTCTGTTCTTCGCTGGCATTGGCCAAAATATCATCCAAACCATTCAAGGTCTTATCGCCCTGCCCCAGCAAGATATTGCGCAACCAGGTCATACGTTTTTGCGCATTACCCGGAACAGGTTCGATTTCACGCCATTTTTGATAAATCATTTCCGCCTGTTGGAACGCATTGAGCGAAACCGCCATTTCTAAAGCGCGTTCCGCCACCTCCGGCGATTTGGTATTGTTCAACATCATCATGTATGTTGCCAACGCCGTACCGGCATCACCTTTCTGCAACAGTATTTCGCCGCTCAACAAGGTAAATATCTGATTTGCACGGTTTTGTATATTCACACGGCGAGCCTGCTCGACCTTGAATTCATCAGGCGTAAAGCGGTTTCTCTTTTGAATAATCTGTTTCACGTCTTTCGGTGTTTTCACCTCGACGGCATTATCCTGCCTGGCGGCGGAAACTTGCACCGCAAACAACATCATGACCGCAGCGGCAATCGTGCGGGCGCGGGTTGGGGACAGCAACATAACAATCCTTTGTGTACAAAAAAGCCGCATCAGAATTCATACGGCCATAATCAAACGTAACTTTATCACAAGCGGCCAACTTTGTAGATTTAAGCAACCGTAAACCTATTGTAATATTCCTCCTTTTCAGACGACCCCTTGCCCTGAATTTGAACAGGTTCCCGACTATCTCTTCACGCTTAACCATCGTAATCAAATATAAGCAGACTACGACCATCAACAATTCGGCTTGAAATCAAAAAAGCTGAGTTCTGTCATTTACAGAACCCAGCTTACATCAACCGCCTGAACAAGCTTTATCAATACTGAAATATAAGGCAGTTTAAAGTTTTCAGACAACCTTACGCACCATTACAACAAATTGCTGACGAAAATCAGCAAAATCACCAGCGGCACGAGGTATTTCACATAGGCAAACCAAATATTGACCGTCGTATGGTTGCCTTTATAAAGCAATTCGTCCTTCGCTTCGTCCTTCATCACAAAACCAACAAACAGCGCGGAGCCGAGCGCAGTCAGCATAAACAAAATATTGCCGCTGATGTAGTCAAAGGCATCGAAAATATTTTTGCCGAACACGGAAACGTCTTTCCACGGACCATAGCTCAGAATGGACGGAATGTTGCCGAAAATGAAGATGGCAGCCAATACAATCGTAATCGCTGCGGTACGGCGGATTTTGGTTTTCTCCTGAATTGTTGTAATCAACACTTCATAAATGGTCAGCGAAGTCGTCAGTGCGGCAATCAGGAGCAGCGAGAAGAAAATCACGGCGAACACAGGTCCAGCCCACATATTCGAGAACACGATCGGCAAACTTTGGAACACTAAAGTCGGACCGGAATTGGGGGCGACGCCGAAGCTGAAGAGCGACGGGAAAATCATAAAGCCCGCCAGTACGGCGATGATGGTATTGGTAATTGCCGTAATGACTGCGGTTTGAACCAGATTTTCGTTTTTATCCAAATAGCTGGACAAGGTAATCATCACGCCGAAACCCAAGCTCAAGGCGAAAAATACTTGCCCCAAAACGAAGACGAAAAGTTCGGCGGTAATCTTGCTGAAATCAGGCTTCAGATAGAAAGTAATCCCTTCCATCGCGCCCGGCAGAGTAACGTTGCGCACGACCATGGCAATCAGGAATAGAAACAGCAGCGGCATCAGGTATTTCGCCGCTTTTTCAATGCCGCCGATAACGCCTTTGACCAAAATCCATTGGTTCACAACGACAAACAAGAACGTGTAGAACGCAATTTCCCAAGGGCTGTTTTCGATGTGTTCGGTAAAAAAGCTTTTCGTTATTTCGCCGCTGACAGGGCTGGAAATATTCAGATTTCCGCTAATAATATTAACGATATAGCTGATCACCCAGCCGCCGAGCACCATGTAATACGCCATAATGCCGAACGAGCCAAGCAAGCCCATCCAGCCGACCAGTTTCCAAATTTTGGCGACAGGTTTGCCGTTCATCGAGCCGCCGAACGCATCCAGCGCGTTCACACCTTTGCGCCGTCCGATAACGTTTTCCACTAAAATCATCGGAATACCGATAATAAACATGGCGATACAGAATAAAAACACATACGCGCCGCCGCCGTTTTCACCGACCAAATACGGGAAACGCCACGTTGCGCCGAAACCGACAGTCGCGCCGGCAACGGTAAGGATATAAGTCAAACGGTTTGACCAAGTTTGACGGGGTTGGTTGGAAGACATAAAACACCATCTGCCTTGTTGGGAAAACTTGAAATTATACGCGAACGGATTAACGGTTCTTAACTGAATATCAAAAAGCAGTATAGTGAAAACATCTGGGATTTTTGCATTTTTTAGGGGAAAACTACAAAGATAAAGGTCGTCTGAAAACAAAACAGGGGATATAGCTGGATACACTAGGAAACCATTGTCATTTTCCACCTTATTAAAATGTCAGGATTCAGACTTGAAACCACGATATAAAAAAACCTGCTTTGATCATGCAATCAAAGCAGGTTTTTATATTTGGTCGGAATGAGAGGATTCGAACCTCCGACCCCTTCGTCCCGAACGAAGTGCGCTACCGGGCTGCGCTACATTCCGAATGAGCGGGTATTATAGAGGAATTTTCGGAGGGATGCACGGATTTTGTTCACAATCCGAAGTAAAAATAGAGAAGTTAATCCCAACCGCCCCCTTCAATCAACCCCGCTTTCAATTAATACAATCTATCTTTAAAATATATTTTATAAATAGTCTTCAGACTTGATTTGAATCAAAGCTCCAAATTGAGTTTCATTTATAATCGCCGACATTGGAACTGAGACAACACTTCTCAAAATCCTTTAAAGATTTTCTGATAAGTAGATGAAATATCTGCTTTGATTTGATACTCTCTATCTCTTTCCTCTTGATGTGTGTGTGTTTGGGTGTGGCTGTTGCCACCCCTTTTTTTTGGTTTTTATGTGAAGTAAAATCCGTAACAGCAAATTCTTTCATTTAAACTTTTATCCGAAAGCAAAATCATGAGCAATAAATTGACTCCGCCTACTGAACTGCCTAATGAGCAGGATTTACGGGCGGTCTTGGCGTACAACATGCGGCTTTTCCGCGTGAATAAAGGCTGGTCTCAGGAAGAGTTGGCGCGACAATGCGGTTTGGACAGGACTTATGTATCGGCTGTGGAGCGCAAACGCTGGAACATTGCGTTATCGAATATTGAAAAGATGGCGACGGCTTTGGGCGTGGCGGCGTATCAGTTGCTGCTGCCGCCGCAGGAACTGCTAAACCTGATGACCAATCCCTCGGCTGCCCAGCAGAGGTCGTCTGAAAACGATATTTGACCGCCGAACCACCTTTAGCCTTACGCCCTCCATAACTCGAAAGAATAAAAAATGTCTGCAACCCTGTCTTCAGCATTGGAAACCTTCAAACAGCAACGTGATGCCGCCGAAACGTATTATTTGAAAGCCAACCGCGTGTCGGTGTTTTTCAGGGAATACACGGCGGCAGTCGAAACCTTGCTGGCGGCATTATGGGCAAAACATTGTCAAAACAGCGCGTTATGTCTAATGGCGACCGGCGGCTTTGGGCGCGGCGAGCTGTATCCTTATTCTGATCTGGATTTGGCAGTCGTGTCGTCTGAAACCGTTTCAGACGACCTTCAGGAAAAAATTGCGGCTTTCGTGCAGGCTTTATGGGATATGAAACTTTCGCCGTCGGTCAAAAGCGGCAGCGTTGACGAACTGTGTGAAAGCGTGCGCGATGATATTACGGGGGACACGGCGTTTTTAGAGGCTAGGTTTTTGTTCGGCAACCGCCAAACAGCGGATGAGTTGACGGAAAAAATGAACGCGCAACGCAATGTAGCGGCGTTTATCGAAGCAAAACTGGTGGAGATGGAACACCGCCATGCCAAATCGCAGGGTTCGGGGGCAGTATTGGAGCCGAACATCAAAAGCTGTCCCGGCGGTCTGCGCGACATCCATACCCTGCTTTGGATAGCGAAGGCGCAAGGCTTGGCGGCCAACCTGCCTGCGCTGGTCAAACAAGGCATTCTGACGCGCACCGAAGCCGGCATGCTTTCACACGGCTACCGCCACCTCGCCCACATCCGCATCCATCTGCATTTAAACGCAAAGCGCGCCGAAGACCGCCTACTGTTCGATTTACAGCCGCAAGTCGCCGAAAGCATGCGCTATCAAGGCTTGAACCTCCGCCGTCAAAGCGAAGAACTGATGCGCGTGTTTTACCGCGCGATTAAAACCGTCAAACAACTGAGCGGCATCCTCACGCCCATGCTGCAAAGCCGCGTTTCCTCGACGCCGATGCGCGTTACCCTGCGGATTGACGATGACTACATCCAAGTCAACAACCAAATCGCCGCGCGGCACACCGATATTTTTTTCAGACGACCCGAACACATTTTCAAAATCGTCGAAATCATGCAGCAGCGCAACGACATTACCGCACTCGAACCGCAAACCCTGCGCGCATGGTGGGGGGCGACGCGCAAAATCAACCGCAGCTTCTACCAAAATCCCGAAAACCGCCGCCGCTTCGCCGGCTTTTTCCGCAGCGGCAACGGACTGACCCAAACCCTGCGCTTTCTCAACCTCTACGGCGTATTGGGCCGCTATTTGCCCGCATGGGAAAAAATCGTCGGTCTGCTCCAGCATGACCTGTTCCACATCTATCCTGTGGACGACCACATCCTCGCCGTCGTCCGCAACGTCCGCCGCCTTGCCCTAGACATGCACAGCCACGAGCTGCCCTACGCCTCCGCGCTGATGCAGTCCTTTGAAAAGCAAGACATCCTTTATCTCGCCGCCTTCTTCCACGACATCGCCAAAGGACGCGGCGGCGACCATGCCATACAAGGCATCGCAGACGCGCGCCAATTTGCCGCCGACCACTTCCTGACCGAAGAAGAAAGCGACCTGCTCGCCTGGCTGGTCGAAAACCACCTGCTCATGTCCACTGTCGCCCAAAAAGAAGACATCCAAGACCCCGACGTACTCGATGCCTTCTGCAAACGCGTGCAAACCCACGAACGTCTCAGCGCACTCTACCTTCTGACCATTTCCGACATCCGCGGCACCAATCCCAAACTGTGGAATGCATGGCGCGCCAGCCTATTGGAAAGCCTGTTCCATGCCGCCGGCCGCTACCTCGCAGGCAACGGCGGCAACCCGCACGCCCTCTTCGGCCGCCGCCAACAAGAAGCCGCCGATTTACTCACCCGCGCTGCCGTCCCCGAAAAACAGCAGAAAAAACTATGGAACGCGCTCGGTTCCGCCTACTTTGCCCGCCATCAGTCCCGCGAAATCCTGTGGCACGCCGCAAACCTCGTACACGACTTTGAAACCCCCATCGTCCGCAGCCGCATCCTGTTCAAAAGCGACAGCTTTCAAGTCATGGTCTTCATGCCCAACGGCCCGCGCCTGTTCGCCCGCCTCTGCCGTATCTTCAGCCGCCACGGCTTCGACATTCTCGCCGCCCGCGCCTTTATCACCGAACACGACTACATCCTCGACACCTTCATCGTGCAAATTCCCTCGCAGCACGCCCCCGAAGACTACCCCGACATCCAAAGCGCGCTCGAAGCCGAACTCAACAGCTTTATCCACGGACACACCGTTGCCGAAACCTCCAGCCACAGCCGCCGCATCAGCCGCCGCAGCCGCTACATGCCGATTGCGCCGAGCATCACCATCACCCCCGAAGAAGACTATCCCGACTGGTATTCCGTCGAAATCACCGCCGTTAACCGCCCTTTTCTGCTCGCCGACATGGCGGAAGTCTTCTTCGCCCACAACGTCAGCCTACGCTACGCCAAAATTTCCACGCTGGACGAACGCGTCGAAGACAGCTTCATCGTCTTCAGCCCCGATTTGAAAAACCCGAAAACGCAGTCATCGTTGAAACAGGCTTTGTTGGAACAATTGTCGGTGTGATGGTTGGGTTTAAGGGAAAATAAAGAGGTCGTCTGAAAACCTGTTTTCGATTTTCAGACGACCTCTGTTTTTGATTTAAGATGGTTTTAAATAAAAAATTCTGCTTGTCGATGTGAATCCAGCTTAGACAGCAAGCAGATGCTGATACTGTTTTCACCTGTATTTTGAATCTAATATAAATGGTTTCCCTATATATTAAAGGTCGTCTGAAAACCCTGTTTCCCGTTTTCAGACGCCCTTCTTACTTCATTCTCTTTAAGCCAACAATTCCCGCCAGCGTTTCACTTGAAAGCGCACTTGCTCCGGCGCGGTTCCACCCAAGTGGTTGCGCGCGTTCAGGCTGCCTTCGGGTGTCAGTACGCCGTACACGTCGTCTGAAATCAGGTTACTGAAGCCTTGCAGGACTTCGATTGGCAATTCGCTCAAATCAACGCCCGCTTGGTCGGCATGGCGCACGGCTTGGGCGACGACTTCGTGGCTGTCGCGGAAAGGCATGCCTTTTTTCACCAAGTAATCCGCCAAATCGGTGGCGGTGGCAAAGCCCTGCATGACGGCGGCGCGCATATTGTCGGGTTTGACCGTTACGCCGCGCATCATGTCGGCGTAAATCCGCAGGGTGTCGATGAGCGTATCGGCGGTGTCAAACAGCGGTTCTTTATCTTCCTGATTGTCTTTGTTGTACGCCAAGGGCTGCGATTTCATCAGGGTAATCAGGCCGATAAGGTGTCCGATGACTCTGCCTGACTTGCCGCGCACGAGTTCGGGAACATCGGGATTTTTCTTCTGCGGCATGATGGACGAACCCGTGCAGAAACGGTCGGCGATGTCGATAAAACCGAAACGCGGACTCATCCACAAAATCAATTCTTCAGACAGGCGGCTCAGATGGATCATAATCAACGATGCGGCGGCGGTGAACTCAATGGCAAAATCGCGGTCGGATACAGCATCCAGCGCGTTTTGGCAGATTTGCTCGAAACCCAGCAATTCGGCGGTGATTTCGCGCTGAATCGGATAAGTCGTACCGGCAAGGGCGGCAGCGCCGAGCGGCATACGGTTGACGCGTTTGCGACAGTCGGTCATGCGCTCGAAATCGCGTCCGAGCATTTCGACGTAGGCGAGCATGTGGTGTCCGAAGCTGACGGGCTGGGCGACTTGCAGATGGGTAAAACCGGGCATGACGGTTTCGGCGTTTTGTTCAGCCAAATCGACCAAAGCCGTTTGCAGGCTTCGAATCAGGTCTTGAATAACGGTAATCTGATCGCGCAGCCACAGGCGGATGTCGGTGGCGACTTGGTCGTTGCGGCTGCGTCCGGTGTGCAGGCGTTTGCCCGCATCGCCGATTTTATCGGTGAGGCGGCGTTCGATATTCATGTGGACGTCTTCCAAATCCAGCGACCAAGAAATAGTACCGTCCTTGATTTCTGCTATAATCTCCGCCATTCCCTGACGGATCACCGCTAAATCTTCTTCACTCAAAACGCCTGATTGAACAAGCATTTGCGCGTGCGCCAGCGAGCCCTGAATGTCCCACTCGGCAAGCCGTTTATCGAAATCGATCGAACCGGTGTATTTTTTTACCAGTTCGGAAACAGGCTCGTTGAAACGGCCAGACCAGGTTTTGTCCTTACTCATGGTTTCATCCTCAGATAAAATAACAGAGCCGCAAAGGCTCGTATAAACGCATTAAAAGAAAACGGTTGGAAATATTTTATGTCTATTATACGTCAAATCAACAATACATTCGCCGCCCCCGACCTGCGCAATTCCGCGACGGTCGTGCGCCTTTTGATTATTGTCTTGGGCAGTCTGTTTTTTCTGCCCTTAATCAGCGATTCCTCACTCTCCTATTCCGCAGAAATTTACCATCACTCCAAATGGATTTTCCCCGTACTTTTGGGTATTTTGATCAAAGCCTATTTCGTCAATATATTCGTACCTTCCATCAAAGAAGCACCCTACGGCGTCATCATTACCTATCTTTTAAACCTGTCGATATTTGTGGTGGTTGATTTTGTCGTTTTAAAAACGAATGGCAGAGCGCTGTCGCAACATTTTTTCTTGTTCAACCTGTTCCTGCTCGGGCTGATGTATTACGAAGGCTCCCGCCGAAACGGGCTTGCGCCCTCGGTTTCTGAAGCACGTCTCAGCGCGCTGACCGCTCGCATCCGCCCGCATTTCCTGTTCAACAGCCTCAATGCCGCCATCAGCCTCATCCGCTTACGTCCGTATGACGCGGAAACCCTGTTGGAAAACCTCGCCAACCTGTTCCGCGCCCAACTGCGCGACGGCAGCCAAAGCAGCACTTTAGGACAGGAAATCGAGTGGGCGCAGGAATACATCGCCATCGAACAAATCCGCATGGGCCATATGCGCGTGCAAGTTATGTGGCAGCACCAAGCGCCCGATGACGCGGAAACGCCGCACCTGCTGCTCCAACCCCTTTTGGAAAACGCGGTTTTCCACGGCGTCGAATCGACCCACCGCCCCGGCATGATTACCGTGTTTACCAAGCTCAACAAATCATCCATCTACATCCGCATCGAAAACCCGTACACCCCGCCTGAAAGCAGCGAAAACGCCAAGCCGCACAAGGGCAACTCGATGGCGCTGCGCAACCTCAAAGAACGTCTGACGCTGATGTACGACAACGACGCCAAAATCCAAAGCCGCCAACTCGACGGCATTTTCCGCGTCGACATCCGCCTGCCTTACCGCAAAAAAGCGTCTGATGTGAACAGACTGTTCGGTTGATACAACCATCCCCACTCATAGACTTCTACGACAAGCACACGCTGCTCAATCAGATTCACATCAAAAGTCTCATCAAAAAGGTCGTCTGAAAAGTTTCAGACGACCTCAAACAAACCACCGTCAACCTTATGACCACCAAAACAATCTTAAAATGGCTTCCCGTGGTTTTGTCCGTCTTGGGCGCATTGGGTTACAGCTCACGCGACACCGAGATCATCCGCTCCGGCGTGCAATTCGCTTCTGCGCTCACAGGCAGCAGCCATTTCGGCATGGAAGCCTTCGGCGCATTATTATCGGAAACCGTCAAATCAGGGTCGTCTGAAAATAATGCACACCAAAGTCGTCCGCACACTCAAAAACGCAACTCTGCCGCGCCCCATACCTATCGCGGCAAAATCTCCAAAATCCACGACGGCGACACGCTCCACGTTATCGACGAAGACGGCGCGAAACACAAAATCCGCATGGCGTATATCGACGCGCCCGAAATCAATCAGGCTTACGGCACACGTTCGCGGGACAACTTAATTGGCGCCGCCGACGGTAAAAAGGTGAAGGTACGCGTATTTGAAACAGACCGCTACAAACGCGAAGTCGCGCAAGTTTCCGTTGGCACAATCGATTTAAACCTCATGCAACTGCGCGACGGAGCGGCTTGGCATTACGACAGCTACGCCAAAAAACAACAAAGCAAAACCGCCTACACCGATTACGCCGCCGCCCAAAAACAAGCGAAACAAAAACGCAAAGGATTGTGGAGCGGTAAAAATCCCCAAGCCCCGTGGGACTTCCGCCGCGAAGAGCGCGAAGGGCAAAACAGCGGACACAACGAGCGCCGTCAAGAATCAGGCGGACAATGATTTGGGATTTGGTAACCGGTGGCTCTCGACATTTTATTTTCCAAGCGGATTTTTGTTCACAAAGCGGAAGATTCAAGGCGGAAACCGCAACAAGGTTGGACTCCTTGCGAGGATTTCCAACGCAGAAAATGCCGCTTTGGGGATAAAAAGACACAGAAACTATTGAATGAGACCTTTGCAAAAAAAGCCCTTCCCTCGA
>NZ_KV794857.1:0-26190 GCF_001808875.1 Neisseria sp. HMSC064E01 | reverse complement strand
GCAAAGCCCACCGTAACCGTCCGCTGACGGAAAATCAAACGAAGCGTAACCGGTATTTATCGAAAACCCGTTATGTGGTCGAACAAAGCTTCGGTACGCTGCACCGTAAATTCCGCTACGCCCGGGCAGCCTATTTCGGGCTGATTAAAGTGAGTGCGCAAAGCCATCTGAAGGCGATGTGTTTGAACCTGTTGAAAGCGGCTAACAGGCTAAGTGTGCCTGTTGCCGCCTAAAAGGCGGCCCGGATCCCTTATTTGTAGAAACTAGTAGCGTTGTTTACAGTATTTCCAGGAGAATACTGAAACATGAACATGCACAAAAACACCCGTCTCACCCCGCACCACCGCCAAGCCATTTGGCTGGCCTACACGCAGGGGAAGGAAAGCGTCACCTCCCCGGCACGCCACTACCAAGTCAGCCGCATCACTATTTACCGCGCACTTAAAGCCGCAAGAGGCAGACTGCTCAAACCCCAAACCAGTACCAACAACCGTTTCAAACAGGCAAAGTACGGAATGAAACGCCTGGCCAAGGTAGAACGCGGCATTCAGGAAAAACTCAAAAGGCAGGCCAAACGCTACAATAAATCCTACCCCGGAGAGCTGGTACATCTCGATACCAAACGGCTGCCGCTGCTCAAAGGGCAGAAAGCCACCGATAAGCGGGATTACCTGTTTGTTGCCATCAACGATTTCTCAAGGGAGCTATACGCCGCCATTTTGCCGGACAAAACTGCAGACAGTGCCGCCAAGTTTCTGACTGAACACCTGATTGATCCCTGCCCATACCTGATTGAGTGCGTTTACTCCGACAACGGTACGGAATATAAAGGCTCGGCCAACCATGCTTTCGGTGTAGCTTGTTATGAGAACGGGATTGGTCAAAAGTTTACCCGGGTTGCCCGTCCGCAGACCAACGGTAAGGCGGAACGGGTTATCCGCACCCTGATGGAGATGTGGCATGAGAAACAGTTGTTTGACAGTCCGGAACACCGGCGAAAGGAGTTGTGCCGCTTTGTTAATTTCTATAACACTGTGAAGCCGCACCGCAGTTTGAACGGCGATACGCCGTTTGAGGTCTTGCAGGCTTATTTTTCTCAACCTGTGGTGTAAACAACGCAACGTTTTCCTACACAACAGGAGGGACAAGCAGTTTACGCTTACGCCTGTGCCGTTAAACGAGATCATTCATTTCATGCGGGACACTTGGCGGTATTGCTGATGCAAAAAGGACGGATTGAAAACCCGTCCTTTTGTTTTGCCGACTGTTTTTCAGGCAGCCTGCACTATTCAAGGCTACCTGAAAATTCATCTCTAAAATAAAAGCTCATTCATTCAATGCTGTCAATCTCGCCCGAACTTTTGCAGCCGCATCTTCCGTGCTGTTGCCGACAATAACGTTTTGCTTGTCGTCGAAATACTGAACGGCAGGGAGGTCGCGCAGGAAGCTGTCAATATCTTGTTCGGTCAGGAAACGGCCGTGCATATCCCAGCCGACATTGAGGGCACGCCCTTTGACGGCGGCCATGCGGTCGTGCAGATGGCCGTAGAGGTGGTATAGGCCGTGGTGGATGCCGTCCCATTCGTATAAGGGATAGTGGCACAAAATCGCGGTATTGCCGATTTCGGGCAGTTTGAGCCGCAGGTAATGGCTGGCGGACGAGAGCAACGGATGGCCGTCGGCTTTGCGCGTGTTGAGGAAATGTGCTTCGTTTTGCCGAATCAGGTAGTCGTGGTTGCCGTAAATCAAATGGTGTTGCCCGTTAAGCCGTTGCAGCACGGCTTCGATGTGTGCGGGCTTTTTGGCAAAGCAGACATCGCCGAGGTTGTACACAGTGTCTTGCGGGGTAACGACGCGGTTCCAGCAGTCGATCAGGTATTCGTTCAACTCGTCGGCGTTATCGCTTTGCAGGCGAAATTGCGGGCAGTATCGGGCGATGTTGGGATGGGAGAAGTGCCAGTCGGCTGTGAAATAGGTTTGAGGCATGGGATACTCGGTTTCTGGTCATCTGACAATGAAAAATAAGGTGCAGGCTGCTTTAGAGGTCGTCTGAAACGGAGTTGGGGCGATAAAAAGCAGCCTGCACTTTTTTTGCCCGCCTATCTGCCGGTCAATACCAACCGTTGGCAGAAGGCTTCCCAATCGGCAAGGGGCACAACGCGTTTGCCGTCTGCTAACCGGTGCACATCGGAAGCGCAGGCGGTGTGCCAATAGGTGTAAAACGGTAGTTTGGCGATGTCGGCTTCCGGTACGGCAGGGGCATTGTCTTGTCCTGGCGTATGCACAATCGGCAGGCCGAAATAGCTGTATTGGCCATCTGCGGCTTTGTCGCCTGTGTGGCCGGTTTGGCCGCGGTGTCTGCCGGTACGAACAAACCGTCGGCAGAATGCGTTCCAATCGTGCAGAAACACGGCGGCTTGTCCGTCTATCAGGCTTTGGGCCGAACCGATGCTGCTGTCCCGCCAAAACAGGTAGAACGGCAATTCGGCGATGTGGCGTTCCATGACGACCGGACAATCGCCCTGTCCTGCCGGCTGCATCACCGGAACGCCGAAACAGGCGGTTTCAGGCAAGGTATGTGCAGGCTGCATGAAGGCGTTTTGCAGGATAACGGCCGCTTCGGCAGGGTCGATACCCAAACAGTCGATGGCAGGCTGCAAGGTTGCAGGCAGGTCGCAAAAGCAACCTGCACCTTCCGGCAGGCAATATACCGAGTTGTGCGTATGAGCCAGCGGTGCCGCCCATAGGGTAACGGGCGAGGTGCGGATTCGGCTGCCTGCGGTAAAACGTCCCGAACCATCTTGGACGACTGTGCCGTACACCACGGCATACTCGGATTTACCGGGCGTGTGGTAGCACGTGAATGTCCAGTCGGTGAGCATGCAGGGGGATAGGGTGCTGTCGTGGGGATGTTCGGATGAGATGGGGGTGTTGGGCATGGTTCATTCCTGAAATGGCGGGGTTTAGACAGCCACAGTCATTGCGAGGTATGCAGATTGCCTGAAATTTCGCGTTACACTTCAATCGCGCTCCTGTTCCGATAACCAGTTTGGACAATTATTTTTGGAATACCTTTGGGATTAATGATCATGCAGCAGTCTTAAATTTTTGCATACATGGCCGCGTGCTTGTCTCCGGCAAGACGTGAGCGAAGCTGAGCGAATCCATATTGTTAACAAAATTAAGATTTAGTGGAGGCTGCTGCAAGCTGCGGTGCGGGCTTGAGCGGAAAGTAGTTCAGTATAATAGTGTTTGACGCGCCATTAAACTGCTGTATCTCTCTGCCCGGAAGAAGTAGATGTTGACGAAAATTGTCTTCTACTCTACCCATCAAGAAGTTTAATAGGTGTGAAGAGATTGTCTGAAAATTGATTTTCAGACGATCTTTTGTAGAGACTACTATAGTAAAAATAATTTACCTTACATCCTATAAATTACCTACGTTGACGGTTAACAGCAATAAGAGGCTTATTTAAAGTAACTTGGGTCATACCATGCATATATGCATTATATTGCCATACAATAAATTGCTGTTTATATCGCTCATTAATTTCTTCCAAACGTTGTACCTGAGCTTTTAAATTCTTAACTTGCTTTTGCAGATAATCCATTGTTACATTCGGTTCTGGGTTAGCTTTTGCTTTTTCTTTAAGTATATGTTTTTGTTTGCTAAATGCCCCTTGTATATCTGAATAATTAGCTAGGGATTGTCTTTCAATACTTTTAACATTTAATAATTCTGAAACTTTGTGGCAAAGTAATTCCCAAGTTAATTTACCTTCCCAGGTCTTAATTAACATGATAATGTCTTCTAAACGTTCTTCTGTAACAAGAATTTTGGGCATATTATAACTCCATTAGTCTATACAAATCATTGTCTAATTTAGCTGTATCTGGTTCTAGAATGTCTATATCCATTCCTTTTTCCTGTAAAGCTAATTTAACTGGGGAAGGGTCATACTCATCAGGAATTCGTAATAATGATCCATTTGGAATTTCCCGATTTTCTAAAAATGCAATTTTGGTTTTTATATGTGTTAATCTCCATCCCAAATTACTTATCCACCGATCTGCACCAAAAACACCTAATTTATGGTGCTCTCTCGCTTTATTAAATTGTTCTGTAAGTTGAATTTCTCTAAGCTTTAATATTTCTAAAGATGATTCTAATCCTTTAATACAAACGAGTTCTTTACATGTTTCACAATCCCCATGGCGAGAGCATGGCGACATTGCATAATCATGTTCACAAATGCCTATTTCCGTTATAGTTGCAATTCCAATTCTATTTTTTCCTAAGTCTTCATAGGTTACTGGAAGATTTAAATGAATTTTATCTAAAAGTGAAGCATACTCGGGAATAAGTAAATTCCGAACTGCTTCACTTTTTTCTTCTTCTGTCCTGTGATCATAAGCCTTATTATCTGCAATTCTAGCCCTCCCTGCCCAGTTCGCTAAAGTTAATTCATCCATTCCACCTCTCTCAGCTTTTGTACTTAACCAATGCCTTGCATTGTGTGATAGCAATCTAACAAACTCTCCTTTCGAAGTAGTTATACAATGCTTTTCCCATAATGATGTTTTAGGGCGTGTATCAGAATAGCAGAATCTATCATTAATAAGATTTACTGTTGGTAATATAAAAGAAAATTTTTTAGGGAGAAAATTATCATGAAATTCATTTTCTCTGAATAATAATAAGGCTTCAGAAGCTTTAACGTTTTTATTTTTATCAATATATGGCCAGTAATTGAATTTTGAGGTATATTTTTCGTATAAGTATTTCCCTAAAACATTGGGAGTTATAACACCACTATTTTCTTTCATTAACTTTTCAAACCACTTAGTTTTAATCCCATGCTTTCCATTAATTTCTAAAACCTTACCTATTTCTATTTCAGTTAAAGGTTTTTGAGGTAAATAATGGGATACTTGCATACCTTGATCTGGTGATATCATTACCGTGTTCGGATTTTCTTCCGCAAACTTTGCTGCTTTTCTTGCTAAAGCTCCTATATCTGTTAAACGTTTGACTGCTTCAATAATCACATCTTGCATGCTACTAGGAACCCATTTCAAACCCTCTTTTCCATTTTTTGCAGGTATCCATCGAATACCTAATTGCTTATTTCCTAGGCTATCTTCTTCCCATTCTAAGCAATTAACAGATAAAGACATCAACTCAGAACAACGAGATGGAGCAACCATAAGTAGAGCCATAACTGCTGTATAATACTCAGTTTCTTTATCTAAATTTGGTGCATCATGAAAGAGTTTGGCTACCAACATCATTTCTTCATCTGTTGGCATTTTACTTGAACGGTATTCTTTTCCTCTTTCATCAAGCAATATCGTTAAATCTCTAGGACGTTTATATGGGTTATTCCATAAAGACAAATTTGGAGTAATACCATTTTCACGACAAAAATCAAATAACTTCTCAAGTTGATATCCTAATTTATTGACTGATTCAGTATCTTTTTTATATTTTTTCAATACAAGGGTTTCAACTTCATTAATGACTAAATTATCGAGTTGTAATATATCGCAATTGTCTTTTACATTGTATAAAGCCATTTCAACCATACGTAATGACTCAAGATGCCGTGATAATTGACGAACTGGTTGCTGAGAATAAACATAACGAATGTATGCTTTAGCAAAATCAATAAATGGTTCAGATAACGGCTCATATTGATAGGATGTAGATTTAACCCTATCTGTGGAAAAACGAACTTGAATGTTGTGAAGATTAAAGGTATCTCTCCATTGATTATTGTCCCAACAATCACTTCCGAAAGCTGTAAGTTTGTTTCTACAGAAAGTGATAAAATTTTCTAAACTGGATTTTGGATTCTCATGTACTTGGAAAAAAATTGTATTATTCATAATTAATGAGCCTCCATATTTTTTTTCATTTCATTACACGCTTGAACAACATATTCAACAGCCAATATAATACGATCCTTAGAAGATGCATAATCTATACTTTTAGTTCTTCTTAAACGTTCTTCTTTCTCTTTATACAGTTTATTTAATATTTGTTGATGTGGACCATCAACCAAAGGTCTAAATTTAGGACATAAATAACAAGTCTCATAACCAGTTATACAAAAATCATTCGTCCCACATGCGCCTATAGTATCTACTCCGTTATTAGTTATTAAAGATGTTGGATCAAATCCTCTCTCACTTTCATTCAAATTAGAAATAATTCTGCCAACGAATGCTTGGGCTAGTTTTCCCATTTCAGCACCCATAACGCGATCAATATATTGCACTGTATCCGCTGTATTTTCAGTATAGACTTTCACATTTTGTGTATCTGAGTGATCTAGTAGTTCTGCTATAATCGCTGCACCAACTCCTTTTCTCCCTAGGTTAGTCCCCCTTGTATGACGAAAACGTCTTGCATTAACATGAATAATTTCACCTGTTCGCTCTGAAACAGCTTTTTGATGTATACAGAATTTTCGTAATACATTTAGTTCTAATGAAGAGCTCGAGTAATGAAAAATATCTAATTCTAATAATGAAAGATCAAAATTCCTATTTTTTATATTATTCTTCAGAAAACGCCAATCAATAAACATTGGTAATTTCATTTTATAATCTGATATAAATGTTTCATCAACTAGGCTAAGCAATTTTTTATACTGATATTCTAAAAAGTTTAAGAGAACTAAATACAAGTCCTCTGTAATAGCAATCTTTTTAAATGTTTTTCTAAATAACCCACCTCTCTTTTTAGCACTAGGTATATTTAGGAAATAATTCCATGTTCCTTGAGAAGCTTCTTTTTTCAAGTCTTCAAATTTTAAATGTCGTATTTGAATAGGTCTTCTTGCAGTAGCTTGAAGTAAGTGGATATATGTATATGTTTCAAATGAAATAAGATCTTCTTTCCAAAGTCTAGCCAGCTCTGTCATTAAAGCTAAAATTTCATTTTCAGTAAATGCTCCCGTATAAGGGCATCTCATTATTACCGATTTACCTTTATCATTTCCACTCAAAGTAAAGCTTTCTAGTAGAGATGCAACAGCTTTATCAACTCCATAATAACCATACTCGTACCACGAGAGCAAAAAACCTTTTAATGAACCTAAATACCATTCACGTTCTTTTCCTAAGTTGGTTTTCCAATTTAATAGCGTATAAGTATCAATGGTTTTTAGTTGCGTATTAACTACTAATTCATGAAATCTATTGTACATATTAATAGTATGGTAGCTAGAGTATTTTTCAGCATAGATAGCTAATGTTTTTCTAAAGCTATTTAATGTTTTTTTATCTATATTCAATACAGCTTGAGAGAAATTTAGTTTAATATCTTTACTTATACGCCAAGAGTTTTCATTTTCATAAAACGCATATCCATCTCTTGATTGTCTAAGAATTTTCTTCTGGCTCATAATTGTCAACTTTTTTTTGAAACTCAGTTTGAAGTTCTAATAGTATTTTATTAGCTTTTTCTCGAATATAACGTTGATTATAAACATCTCCAGATTTTTCTGATACATGTCCCATAAGGTGTTGCCTCATTTTTGCTTCTTTTTCTGGTGAAATAAAATCTTTATGGTAAAAATCATTACTTACACTCTGATTGTTTTTATCTATTTTTTTTGAAAAATCTAAGTTCCACTCATGACGAAAAATGTGTGGATGAATAACAGAAAATTTTGGATCAACTTTTTTCATTGTTGGCACAATAACATTATCAAATGAACTTGTACTAATAGGATTCCCTTGAGTTTTCCCTTTCCGATGAGTTACGAACAAATATGGATGTTTATTTGCATTTGGAATTTTAGAACGGTAATTCATAATGTAATCATCAATGAGTTGAGCTATTTTCTGTGAAATAGGAAGACGTCTCTCTTTAGTTTTACTTACAGCCTGTGTTTTTTTTGAATCAAATTTATCGTCATGAGTTCGTCTTATTAAAATAAATGGTTTAGTTGTTCCTATCTCGATAAATGGAATCTGGATTGATAAAAGCTCTCCACGTCTTATCCCTAGTTCTTTTAATAATATAAACATCAGGTAATTTCTTTTTTTGATACCTATATTTTGGAATGGATTATTAGGGTTAGAATAATTAGCAATAGACATAAATTCATCTAACAATCCATTAGATAAATCTTCATTTACTCTTACAGTAAAATTTTTATGATTTTTAGGTTTTGAAGCTTTAATTAATAAAAGCAAATTAGCTAACTTTTCTTGGTATTCACTAGAAACTCTAATTACTTTAGATAAGAATAAAATATATTCTGAAAGCACTGTTAGCCTATTGTACTGATGATTTAAAGAAACAGATGGAAAAATTTTAATAAATTGAGTTTGTACTTTTTTTATAATTTTTCTTTTCGTACAATTAGTTTTTTTTTGTTTTACTGCATTCAGCTTCATATGCCTGATAAGAGTCTCTAATTCACTTTCAGTAGGAACTATTTCTTTTTGAAGCATTTCGCTAATGATTAATTTATTATTCTGTTCCCAATCCATTAGCCACTGTATAACCCCTAATTTATTCCTAATCGTATTTACAGCACAGTGATACCGCAGTTCTACTGTAACCCATAACGTCGAATAGAAATCAGGTATCCCTGTTTCTTTGTTAACCAAAAGGGGAAAACGTTCTCCATTTTGGAAAAGGACCGTCTCCAATTTATACATGATGCTTAAATTTGCAAAATTAATATATATAAATACTAACGAATTCAATGCAATCTGTAAAGATTAATGTAAAAAAATAGAAGCCCTGTTTTAAAGGGCTTCTCTTGGTGCTTTTGAATTATATTTTACATATTCTTCTTATATGTAACTCAGAACGGAATATCGTCGTCGATGTCTTCGACAGGGGCTGCCGGTGCGGCGGGAGCTTGGCGGCGGGGGGCGGCAGGGGGTTCTTGGTTTTGCGGTGCGGCTTGATATTGTTGCTGTGGCGCTTGTTGTGGGTAGCCGCCTTGGCTGTAACCGCCGTCGTCGTAAGGTGCGCCGCCGCTGTTATCGTTGCGGCCGCCGAGCATTTTCATTTCGTTGGCGATAATGTCGTATGCGGTGCGTTCGATGCCGTCTTTGCCTTGGTATTTACGGCTTTGGATGCGGCCTTCCAGATACACTTGGCTGCCTTTTTTCAGGTATTGCCCGGCGATTTCGGCGAGACGACGGTACATGGTAATGTTGTGCCACTCGGTGCGTTCTACGCGCTGGCCGTTGCGGTCGTTCCAGGTTTCGCTGGTGGCGACGCTGAAATTGCAGACGGCTTCACCGTTGGGCATGTAGCGGACTTCGGGGTCGCGACCGAGACGGCCGATAAGGATGACTTTGTTTAATGACATTTTTTAAACTCCTGTGATGATGTTTTCGGCGGCCTCTTGGTCAAATCCTTTTTGCAACGCCTTGATGTAAATGGTTTGTTTGTCTGCGCTAAAGGCGATGCTTTCGACGCCTTCGACTTGGGATAATGCTTGGTAGAGTGAATCGTGTTTTTCCTTCCATGCGGAGCTGACGGGATAGCTGAGGTTTTTGACGGGTTTGGGCGCGGGTGCGAGTACGGCGATGACCAGCCATAGCAACATCAACGCGCTGCAAAAGGTGAAAACGCCTGCAAAGCCGTATTGTTGAAACAGCCATCCGCCGCTTGCGCCGCCTACAAACAGCCCGACGGACTGCATGGTATTGTAAACGCCCATTGCCGTGCCTTTCAAATCGGATGGCGCAATCTTAGACACCATGGACGGCAGGCTGGCTTCCAATACGTTGAAGCCGATAAAGTAAACAATCAGATAGGCGGTAATGAGCCAAATCGAGTGCATGCCGAACAATAAGCCGATCTGCGCAGCGGCGATGCAGGCGATGCCGAGAATGAAGACTTGTTTGAGCTTGTTGCGGGTTTCGCCGATGATGATGAGGGGAATCATAATCACCAGCCCCGTAATGGTCGAGGGCAGATAGACTTTCCAATGCTGGATTTTTTCCAAACCGAGCTGCGTCATGGCAAAAGGCAGGGCGGTGAACAACGCCATTTGCGCGGCATGCAGCGCGAAAATGCCGAAATCGAGATTGAGAAGCTGGCGGTCGCGGAGGACTTCGCCCATGCGCGAGGGCTGCGCCTGTGTGTCTTCGTGCAGCTTGGACACTTCGGGGTCGGGTGTCATCCAAGCGACAACGCCTATGCTGATGACGGTCAGGATACCGGTCAGCATAAACAATCCGGGAACGCCGATAATGTCGGCAATCATCGGCGCAACCACCAGGCTGACGGAAAAGGTCAAGCCTATGCTTAAGCCTATCATCGCCATTGCGCGGGTACGCACGCCGTCTCGGGTCAAGTCGGCAAGCAGCGCGGTCACTGCCGCACTGACTGCGCCTGCCCCTTGGATGGCGCGCGCGGCAACCAGCATGGGCAATGAGTTGGCAGCGGCGGCAAGAAAACTACCGGCGGCAAAGACAATCAGTCCGACATAAATGGTTTTTTTGCGTCCGAACTTATCGGAAGCGATGCCCAAAGGCAGTTGCAGCAAAGCCTGTGTCAGTCCGTAGATGCCCATTGCCAGACCGACCAAGGTTTTGTTGTTTTCCGCGCCGGGCAATGAGGCGGCATATAAGGACAAAACGGGAAGAACCAAGAACATCCCCAGCATACGCAGTGCGTAAACGCCGGAGAGAGTGGTGCTGGCACGCCATTCGTGCGGGAACATTTGGATGCGGTTGTCTTTTGCCATAAACGGTTTTTCAGACGACCCCGTAGGATTCAGAAGTCGTCTGAAATTTTGAAATTGATAGATGTGCGGATTATACAGGATTCAAAAGGGTTTGCATTTGAACAGACCGCAGCCGTCTATAAACCGCGATTCAACCCCACTGCCAACGGTTGCGCCACGCGCCTAAGACGGCGTTGGGGTATTTGTTGCTGCCCAAGCTGCCGTTGAAGCGCGCCAAAGCGCGGACGATGTTGCCTTTTTCGATATTGTTGTAATGGCGCAGGATGGTGCAGCCGTAGCGCAGGTTGGTGCGGATGTCGAACAGGTTGTGCGAAGGTTTGCCGATATAGTTTTTCCAAAACGGCATTACCTGCATCAGCCCGCGCGCGCCGACGCCGCTGATAGCGTATTGGCGGAACGCGCTCTCGACTTCGATCAACCCTAAAATCACTTGGGTATTCAGCCCCGCGCGGCTACTTTCGTATTGGATGTTGACCAGCAGGCGGCGGCGTTCGGCGGCATCGGGAACGTAGCGGGCAAGGCGGGAGGACATCGCCGCCAGCCAGCGTTCGCCTTCGTTTGGATCGGCGAACACGAGGCGCGGCGGGTTGACATTGTTGATAGAGCTGCGCATGACCGAAGCGACATCGTCGGCAAGCGTTTCTTCACGTTGCGCGCCGGCGAGCGCAGCGGCAGGGCTGAGCAGCAATGCGCCGCCAGCCAGTAAAAAGCGGCGGCGGGACAGGGATTCGGGTGTGAGGATCAGGTTTTCCGTTTTCATGTGTAGTGTCATTCGTTTAGTCGGTTTAAAGGTCGTCTGAAAAAACTATTTTCGTTTTCAGACGACCTTTTGACGTTTGCAAAACGGATATTATAAGAATATCTCCGTGCAGAATCAAAGGCAGCGTGCATCATTTATGAATGGATTGACCTGAAGTAGAATTGCGGCGGTTTAAAGTTGATCTGCGATATTGTCAATCAACGGCGGGACAGAGTAACATTAGACCTTCGTTTATCCACCGGTATCTCTTTATGACCACTACGCCCACCAACGTCCTGGCATCCGTCGATTTAGGTTCCAACAGCTTCCGCCTCCAAGTTTGCGAAAACAACAACGGACAACTAAAAATCATTGATTCCTTCAAACAAATGGTGCGCTTTGCCGCCGGTTTGGACGAACATAAAAACCTCAGCGAAGAATCCCAAGAACGCGCCTTGGACTGTTTGGCAAAATTCGGCGAACGGCTGCGCGGGTTCAGACCCGAACAAGTGCGCGTCGTGGCGACCAACACCTTCCGCGTAGCAAAAAATATCGCCCAATTCCTACCCAAAGCCGAAGCCGCACTGGGCTTCCCCATCGAAATCATTGCCGGCCGTGAAGAAGCCCGCCTTATTTACACCGGCGTTGTCCACACCCTACCACCCAACGGCGACAAAATGCTCGTCATCGACATCGGCGGCGGCTCAACCGAATTTGTTATCGGTTCCGACCTGCATCCACTCGCTACAGAGAGCTTATCTTTGGGCTGCGTCACTTACAGCCTGCGTTTCTTCCAAAACAAAATCACCGCCAAAGATTTCCAAGCAGCAATCTCCGCCGCACGCAACGAAATCCAGCGCATCAGCAAAATGATGAAGCGCACAGGCTGGGATTTCGCCATCGGCACATCCGGCTCCGCCAAATCCATCCGCGACCTCATCGCCGCCGAGTTTCCACAAGAAGCCGACATCACCTACAAAGGCATGCGCTACCTCGCCGACCGCATCATTGAAGCCGGTTCCGTCAAAAAAGCCAAATTCGAAAGTCTCAAGCCCGAACGCGTAGAAGTGTTCGCTGGCGGACTGGCAGTCATGATGGCGGCGTTTGAAGAACTCGAACTCACTAAAATGACCGTTACCGAAGCCGCCCTGCGTGACGGCGTGTTCTACGACCTGATCGGACGCGGTTTGAACGAAGACATGCGCGATCAGACGACCGCCGAGTTCCAAAACCGCTACCACGTCAGCCTCAACCAAGCCAAACGTGTCGCCGAAACCGCGCAAGCCTTTATGGACAGCCTGTGCCACGCCAAAAACGTAACCGTCCAAGACCTTGCCCAATGGCAACAATACCTCGGCTGGGCAGGCAGACTGCACGAAATCGGACTCGACATCGCCCACACAGGCTACCACAAACACTCTGCCTACATTCTCGAAAACGCCGATATGCCCGGATTCTCCCGCAAAGAACAAACCATACTCGCGCAACTGGTCATCGGACACCGCGGCGACATGAAAAAAATGGCGGATATCGTCGGCAGCAGCGAAATGCTTTGGTACGCCGTCCTTTCCCTGCGCCTCGCCGCACTTTTCTGCCGCGCCCGCCTGCCTTTGGATCTGCCGCCGCAAACCCAACTGCGTGCCGACGAAACCGGAAAAGGCTTCATCCTGCGTATCAGCCAAAACTGGCTCGAACAACACCCCCTAATCGCCGCCGCACTCGACTACGAAAGCGCGCAATGGCAAAAAATCGATATGCCTTTCAACGTGCAGCCTCAATAGGGTTGAAAATGGTAAAAAGGTCGTCTGAAAATTAGATTCAGACGACCTTTTGCATATAACCGTTTTTGCCCGAAGAATAGATGTTTTACCCCAAATATGATTCGCAGATCATTCAATATAAAATATGTTTCTTTAAATAGCCTGATTCAATCAGTGGGAAAACATCAGACAGCGGGGAGATCAATTTAACATCTGCGTGATGAATCATTACGTGTTCATTTTGGTTTAATTCATTCTTATATCTTCTGTACAGATTTTTATCATTATCGAAAAACCAAACTAAAGCATATATCTTCCCATGAATATTTTCTGATTCATGATATAACTTTCTAAATTTGTCCCTATTTCCTTCTTTATTCAGTCTTTCAAAGCTATTGCTTTGCTTGGATTCCAACCCTTCCTCTCCAATTAATTTACTTTCCAATGCTTTTGCATGAGCCAATCTTAAAACATCGCTATCATTTTTACTCGAACGAAAATTCATATTTTCTCCGGCTATTGCCGTAGTTAAGAAAAATAAACCTAACAGAGCTATGAGCATTTTCTGCCATTTCGTTTTGTCGGTTTTAAAAATGAGGATTCCCATAATAATGCTCCTTTCTGAGAGGTCGTCTGAAAAATCATTTTCAGACAACCCGAACTTTATTGCGGCAAGACAAGATTGTCCAAAGTCAGCCCGGCTTCGCGCAGGCTTTGTACATATTGTTCAAACACAGTTTGATAATCATCCGGTATTTGCGGGCAGATATAGGAAAATTCATATGTTTTACGTTGGTAGTCCCAGTCTTTGCGGAGATTTTTGGCATAGGTGTGGTGTGCATCGTAATGGCAAAAAATATCATGCAGATTACCCGAAAACAGATGTCGTATGTTTCGTAGCGGGATTCGGTCGCGGCGGCATTCGGCGGCGAGTATTTCTAATATTTGTTCAATCAGATTGGTGTCGCCTTGAATGTGTTGAACGAGATAACTCAAGTCATATAAGTCCTTAAAGCGCGGACGGACGAGGGTTTGATGCAGCTTCCATGCGATTTGCGGGGCGAGCGGTACGGAGTAGGGCAGCGTAAATTGGTCCATCGCCGTATTGAATACGGTGTAGTAGTCAGGTTCGAAGGGCAAATCCAGATTAAACGATACATCAACACTTAATTCTACGAGTTGGCCGTTGATGGTGCAGGTCAAATCGGTATTGGTGGTGGGGAAATCGTCCGACATGGCGTAATCCACGTTGCGCCAAAAGGGATTTTGGGAGAATGGTGTGAACGTCACGCCATCATAGGCATAGGCGGTGGTTACAGCCTCCGCCCATTTGTTCAGACTGTTTTCCGCTGATTGATAGTCTTCTTTATACGGCAACATCACATAATCCAAGTCGGCAGGCAGACGCATTCGAAGGTTGGGAAAATATTGGCGCGTAACGTGGCTGCCTTTGAGCATAAAAGGGAAATCCAAGTTGGCGGCGCGGCGGATAAATGCTTCTTGGGCGATAAGCTCCAGCAGTCGGGTTTCGGAAAGGTCGGGATACTGAAGGGCGTAGAGTTCGATGGGATTCATGATATTTTTGGGGTAAGTTATAAATTAAGACAAAGGCCTAGATATGCTGTTCGTCGGAGATTGGGGATTCAGACGACCCGAAGAGTTCTTTTAATGCGTCCACCCTTTGTCTAAATCCAAATTGCCATCATACACACAATATTCAAATTGTTGTTTGATCAGCGAGACCGAATCGGGCAGACCGTGCAACAATTTTTCTACACGCTGGACAAACTCCGTGTAATCACTCGAATGGCGTACGGTAATAAACCGTTGGTCAGGCGTGTGGCGTAAAGTGTTGCGTGACAGATGAGCATGGTTGCGGGAGCAGTAAGCATTCAGGGCGGGCAACTCTTCAGCCTCATGGCGCACCTTGCCGTGCCATTCGAAATAACAGGGTTTTTCGTTTGGATAGGTCGTCTGAAAACGGGCGGCACAATCGGCAGGAATTTCAATTTTTTCACGCACGATGGTAAAGCCTTGCGCGGCGAAGCGGTTGGCAAGCATATGCACATACTGCCGGACAGCATGATAATCGTCCGACTGTATCACGGCAGAAAACATCGGCTGCTGAGGATGCGCGCCCTCGGGCAGCTCGATTAGCACGGCTTTACCGCCCAAGTCGGTGCAGGTCGTCTGAAAACGGGGAAGGGCGGAAGAGGGCTGCGGCGTGGAGGTGAGATGAAGTTCGTAATACATGGTTTCAGACGACCTTAATGTTTTGGGTTGTTCCGTTTATTTGTTTCGGTAACCCGGATTGCAGAAAATCAGCCATTTCGCGATAAAACGCCATGACGGTTTGCATTTTTTGCCGTTCGGGTTCGCTTGCTTGAGGGCGGATGTTCATTTCATCTATCAATTCGCGCAGCGGGCGGCGTTTGGCGGGGTTGGTTTCGTCCAATACAAAATAGAGAACGCCACCTTTTTGTATCAGCCTATGACGCGCATCAGTTATATGGCTGTTAAAAAATAACTTTTGAATCAGGTTGGTGCGTTGTTCATCGTTTTGCGGAGGGTTGGCGGCTTCAGGAAGCAGCACGGTTTTGTTACAGACGCAGGATTGGGGTTGTTTGAGCGCAAAAACGGGCAGGTAAAACATCATCAACATTGCCTTCAGAATGTCGCAGAAATGCTCTTCAGCCTCGTCATCACCCTGTTGCAGACAAGCGGGCAGTTGGCAGGTTTGAAGGGTAAAGTTCCATTCGCTGAAGCCAGCCGGCAAACCCAGTCCTAAATCCAAATAAAAATGACCGTCCAGTTCGATAAAATGCCACGGCGTGTGGTTGGCGCGTACGCGCGGCAGATGCAGATAGGGATTGCGGCAAATCCGCAGGTACAGGCGGATCAGGTGGGCAATATTACCGCAATAAGCAGGACTGAGCGGAGACACGCGTTTGATGCGTGTCGTCTTTTCTTTTTGAAGGGAAAAGCGGCGGTATTGTTTGGGTTTCATCAAAATAATTTGGTCGTTTATCTTAACTGGGTGCGTTCGAACCAGATTTACGGCTGTTTCGGATAATTTTCAAACAGTCTTAAAGGCGTCTTTAGAGGTATGGAAAACAGGGGCGGCAAGCGTAGAGCGGATATTTACGCCAGTTAGAGTGTATCTTCGCCCTCGCTTTTCACGCAACGGATGATCCAGTCTTCAAATCGCCGCCATTCGGCTTCTTCGGCATAGGTGGCGGGATTGGCAGCATCGTGGATAAAAATGTCGAAATTGGGTTCGGCGCGAGATAGGTCGAAGCCGAACCAATCTCCCATGCTGTGATGCGCACCGATGATAAAGATTTCGCCTATGTCGGGTTGTTCGTCGGGCGGTAGGTTGTCAAGTTCTTCGCTCAATAGTTGTTGGTAATAGAAATTTTGCTCTTTCAGTTGGGCGAGGTTGTAGATTTCTATTTTGGGCGTTTGCGATAGGGCTTGATCTATCACGCTGGTGTACCATGAATAGAAAAAATCCCCCGTGCCGCATTGCTGTAAAAATAAATAATAGCTTTCAGGCAGCTTGTTTTGCGTATATTCGCGTATCGCCTGCAATTCATCGGTTGAAAGGGGATGTACATTGAAATTCAGATGGTTTGAGTGAGATGCTTGGTTGTTTGTCAGCCAGTATTGAAGTTGTTGCAGGGCTTGCGGATAGGTCATGATGGGAAGATGCTTTTTAAAATGGATTTTGTTGGGTTCGAGCCAACTGAAAGAAACCAGTCTTTGAGCGATTATATTTGTTGTTTGGAATGAAACAAAGGTCGTCTGAAAACGTTAAATCGGTTTCAGACGACCTTTTTATTATATGGTAATTGAGCAAAATGTAGGTTGGGTCTTGACCCAACCTACGCTTGCTTATTTTATTATATACATTTATTAAATATGATAGTCTAATTGTTGATTATCAAATTGTTCTAATTTAAGTTGTAATTTTTTTGCATTTTCGTATGGGATTGCTTGGATCCGTATCAATACACTGAAAATAAAAATGACTACTCCCGCAATAAATACAAACAACCCACGTAAACTATATTGCCAAGATGCAAAATTTAACAACAATATTATTGATGCAGCGAATATAAATAATATAAAAGCAATCACATAGTATATTAGCGCATCTATTACCCAATCAACAAATGAAGTCTTGATAGAAAGTTTCCCTTCTTTGAATTTTATATACCTCTTACTCTTTATAATTTGATTAAAAGTAAACTCTCCATTTAAAAAGGAATGGAAATCAATCAATTTCTCTATAAATATAACTTCCGCATTAAATTTAAATACGCGGACAAAATATTCTTTAATTAACTCACCCTCCAAGAAATTTTTTATTTCTGTTTTTTGTATTTTATTAATAATTTCTTCTAAAAGCCTCCGGCGAAAATTTTGTCTATTAGACCAGTATTCTAAAAAATCTTTGGATTTCCAAACAATAGCTACTGGCAACAATAACCCTATGATTATTGTTGCGATCTTATAGTTGCCTTCTTCAAGGTATTTAATAATTATCTCTAAGATTTTCTCCATTTTGATCTCCTAAATTTTGCAAAACTAATCAGCCCCAAACAACAAACTCTCCTTAATCCCTCGAATTCTATCACGCAAAACAGCTGCCTCTTCAAACTGCAAATCCCTAGCCGCCTGCTGCATAGCCTTTTCCAGTTTGGCGATTTCTTTAATCGCGTCTTCTTCGTTGTGGATTTCGCCGACTTTAACTTTGTTTTTGCCTTTCAGACGACCTTTGACGCTGTCTTCTTCGTGGTACACGCCATCAATGATATCTTTGACCTGTTTTTTAATCTGTTGCGGCACGATGCCGTGCTCTTCGTTGAATTTAATTTGTTTTTCGCGGCGGCGTTCGGTTTCGTCGATGGCGGCTTTCATGGAGTCTGTGATTTTGTCGGCGTACAGGATGGCGACGCCGTTCACGTTGCGCGCGGCGCGGCCTATGGTTTGAATTAGGCTGCGGTGGGAGCGCAGGAAGCCTTCTTTGTCGGCGTCGAGGATGGCGACGAGGGAGACTTCGGGGATGTCGAGGCCTTCGCGCAAGAGGTTGATGCCGACGAGTACGTCAAACAGTCCGAGCCGCAAATCTCTAATGATTTCAACGCGCTCGACGGTGTCGATGTCGCTATGCAGGTATCGCACTTTGATGCCGAGTTCGCTGTAATAGTCGGTGAGTTGCTCCGCCATGCGTTTGGTGAGGGTGGTAACGAGCACGCGTTCGCCTTTTTGGATGCGGTCGTTGATTTCGCTCATTAAGTCATCGACTTGGGTTGCGACGGGGCGGATGATGATTCGGGGATCGACCAGCCCTGTGGGGCGGACGACTTGTTCGACCACTTGTCCGGCGTGTTCTTCTTCGTATTTGGCGGGGGTGGCGGAGACGAAGATGGTTTGCGGCATGACTTTTTCAAATTCGTGGAATTTGAGCGGTCGGTTGTCGCGGGCGGAAGGCAGGCGGAAGCCGTAGTCTACGAGGTTTTGTTTGCGCGATGCGTCGCCTTTGTACATGCCGCCGATTTGGGTAACGGTAACGTGGCTTTCGTCGATGAACATGATGGCGTTGTCGGGCAGGTAGTCCATCAGCGTGGGCGGCGGTTCGCCTTCTTTTTTGCCGGAGAAGTGGCGGGAATAGTTTTCGATGCCTTTGCAGAAGCCCATTTCGTAGAGCATTTCGAGGTCGAAGCGGGTGCGCTGTTCGATGCGTTGTTGTTCGACAGGGCGTTGTTCGCGGGCGAAAAATTCGATGCGTTCGCGCAGTTCTTCTTTGATAGACTCGCAGGCGCGCAAGACGGTGTCGCGCGGGGTAACGTAGTGGCTGGACGGGAAGACGGTGTAGCGGCCGACGCGTTGGTGCAGGCTGCCTGAAAGCGGGTCGAACATATCGAGGCGGTCGATTTCGTCGTCGAACAGGCTGATGCGCAAGGCGTTTTCGGAGCTTTCGGCAGGGTACACGTCAATCACGTCGCCGCGTACACGGAAGCTGCCGCGTTTGAAGTCCAAATCGCCGCGTTCGTACTGCATGGAAACGAGCGTGGCGATGATGTCGCGTTGTTCGATGGTGTCGCCTTCTTTGACGGACAACACCATTTGTTGATATTCGGTCGGGTCGCCGATACCGTAAATGGCGGACACGGTGGCGACAATAATCACGTCGTCGCGCGTCATCAGGTTTTTGGTGGCGGAAAGGCGCATCTGCTCGATGTGTTCGTTGATCGCGCTGTCTTTTTCGATAAACAAATCGCGGCTGGGCACATAGGCTTCGGGCTGGTAATAGTCGTAGTAGGAGACGAAATATTCCACCGCGTTTTCAGGGAAAAACTCGCGCATTTCGGCATAAAGCTGGGCGGCAAGGGTTTTGTTGTGCGCCATGATGATGGCGGGACGGCCGCTTTGGGCGATGACGTTCGCCATGGTGTAGGTTTTGCCAGAACCGGTTACGCCGAGCAGGGTTTGGTAGGCAAGGCCGTCTGAAAGCCCTTCGAGCAGGCCGGCAATGGCGGTGGGCTGGTCGCCGGCGGGCGGGAAGGGTTGGTGGAGTTTGAAGGGGGAATCGGGGTATTGGATGACTTCCATATTGCCGCCTGTACCTGTTTTCTAGTTCGGGGAAAAGGGAAATTATAACAAAAAGGTCGTCTGAAAATTTTCAGACGACCTATCTATTTCTTGATGGCAGTTAAGTTGGCACAAAGCTAATGCCAACCCAATTTCCACTGCGCTATAATAGCGGATTCCCATTTCAGCCTAAGAGCAACTGCCATGAACGATTATCCCGATACGTCGTCTGAAGACCGCGAAGTCAGCGCGTTGTCGCTGCCGCCGCATTCTATGGAGGCGGAGCAATCTGTTTTGGGCGGTCTTTTGCTGGAGAATTCGGCTTGGGACAGAATCGCTGATGTGGTCACCGGTGAAGACTTCTACCGACATGAACACCGCCTGATTTTCCGTGCCATCGCCAATCTGATTAACGAAAGCCGTCCTGCCGACGTAATTACCGTTCAGGAAAGTTTGGAGCGCAATGAAGAATTAGAGGCTGCGGGCGGATTCAATTATTTGATCACTTTGGCGCAAAACACGCCGTCCGCTGCAAATATCCGCCGCTACGCCGAAATCGTGCGCGAGCGTTCTATCATGCGCCAGCTTGCCGAAGTCGGAACTGAAATTGCCCGTAGCGCCTACAATCCGCAAGGTAGGGATGCAGGGCAGCTTTTAGACGAAGCGGAAAACAAGGTGTTCCAAATCGCGGAAAGTACCGCCAAGTCCAAGCAGGGCTTTCTCGAAATGCCTGCGCTTCTGAAGGAAGTGGTCGAGCGCATCGACATGCTTTATTCCCGCGATAACCCGGATGAAGTTACCGGCGTGTCGACAGGGTTTATCGACTTGGATAAAAAAACCTCAGGACTTCAGCCTGGCGATTTGATTATCGTGGCGGGTCGTCCGTCTATGGGTAAGACTGCCTTTTCGATCAATATCGCCGAACACGTTGCCGTAGAGGGCAAACTGCCTGTCGCTGTATTTTCGATGGAGATGGGCGGCGCGCAACTGGTGATGCGTATGCTGGGTTCGGTAGGCAGGCTTGATCAGAGCGTTTTGAAGACAGGCAGATTGGAAGATGAACATTGGGGTCGTCTGAATGAAGCTGTGGTCAAGCTTTCCGATGCACCTATGTATATCGACGAAACACCGGGCTTGACCGCGCTCGAACTGCGCGCCCGCGCCCGCCGCCTTGCACGCCAGTTCAACGGAAAATTGGGCTTGATCGTGATTGACTACCTGCAATTGATGGCAGGTTCAGGTCGCTCGGACAACCGCGCCTCAGAACTTGGCGAAATTTCTCGTTCTCTCAAAGCCTTGGCGAAGGAGCTGCAAGTTCCCGTCATTGCCTTGTCGCAGTTGAGCCGTACCGTAGAGCAACGAACCGACAAACGCCCAATGATGTCCGACTTGCGGGAATCCGGTGCCATCGAGCAGGATGCCGACCTGATTATGTTCATGTACCGCGATGAATACTATAACCAAGAATCGCCCATGAAAGGTCTCGCGGAATGTATTATCGGTAAACACCGTAACGGTCCTGTCGGCAAGGTATTCCTTACTTGGATGGGACAATTTACCAAATTCGACAATGCAGCCTACATACCCGAATCCGCATTGATGGAAGATTGAGACAAATCAGCCTAAAAACCAAGCAAATTTCATATTTTATTAGGCAATTCATCCCAATATCGTTTAGAATGAGCCAAACCGCATAATTACCGGCGATAAAAACATTCTAAGCCGGATGACAAAACACATTACTTAACTCTAGACGTTTTTACTACTCATGTACGCACAACAAAAAGGTTTTACCTTAATCGAATTGTTGGTCGTGATCGCTATTACCGCCATCATGGCCACTATCGCCCTTCCCAATATGAGCGAATGGATTGCCTCCCGCCGCGCTGCCAGTCAGGCAGAGCAGGTGGCAAATCTCTTGCGTTTCGCGCGAGCCGAAGCAGTCCGCCTCAATCTCCCTGTCTATGTCTGTCCCGTGCAAATCAGAAAAAACGGGGTTCCAGACAATAAATGTGATACCAAATACAATCAAAGTGGCATCTTGGCCTATGCTGATAAGAGTGGTGATGTTAACTACAATGATGATAGGGCAGATATTTTCCTGCGCACTATCGTCTTGAACGCTAAGGATGCGAATAAAGTCACCTACCAATTTGATCATGTCAAATTCGGTGGCAAAGACTCTGATTCACAGCCTGTTTTTTGGGCATTTCAACCGAACGGTACTTTTGGCTATTCTGTCAATAAACCCAGTAAAAAAACTGATTTTACCTACTCGGACGGCTATATCAAAATCAGCATGACCGATTCCGCCGCAACCACAGAAAGCACCAAAAAGTCTCGTGCCAGCATTGTGTTGGTCGACAGTAGCGGACGAGTAGAAATCTGCGCCAAGTCAGATTCACGCGATCTCTGTAAATATGCAGAATCTAAAGCAAAATCCAACAAACAACCCCAACAATAAAATATAGCTCCATGAAACCCATGACATTACGTACAAAAGGTCGTCTGAAAACGAGCAAAGCGAGTTTCGCCAAAACCTGTTATTCAGATTTTTCCAAACCTAACCAAGCAGGTATGACTTTAATTGAAGTATTGGTTGCCATGTTTGTCCTCGCAATCGGCGTTCTCGCTTTGCTTGCCATCCAACTGCGTACCGTTTCCAGCGTACGCGAAGCAGAAGGACAGACTATCGTATCGCAACTTACCCAAAATTTGGTGGAAGGGATGTTGATTAATCCGAGGCTTGTAGAATGCCCAACCCCTAAACAGGGGGCAACCAATAGCAGGAATGGTAGGGGGTGGTGTAAAAATTATAAGGATTATTACACCACATACGGTGATTCCTCTACTGAACCATTGAAAAAAGGACCGCTGAAAGAGAGTATGAAAAAAGAAGAGTTGGCAAAAGCGCAGCTTGGTAAATTTCATGATGAACTGAAAGCAGCTCTTCCTGACTCTGAGTTCTACTACTCAGTATGCCAAGATAGTTTGACTAAGGATCTTAAGGAACCTACTGAACCAACTTATGACGGGACTTTTCACGACAATTGCGTCAAAAAAATAGAAGCTAATAAGGAATATGATACAGTTATCAAGGTGTTATGGCTTAAAGATTTAGAAGGCGGTAAAGCCGCAAGTGACGTCAAAACATATGAAAATTCCATCATTTACACCTACCAAGTACGCGTAAGGGAAAAATAATGAATAATAAAAACCGCCCACACATTCCGGTAAAAGCAGGTATGCAAGGCTTCAGTCTGATTGAATTCCTTGTGGCAAGCGCATTGAGTATGATAGTCCTGTTGGCAGTCAGCTCCAGCTATTTCACTGCACGCAGTTTGAATACTGCTGCCACAGCGCGCTTAAATGTTCAGCAGGATTTGCGTAACGCATCTAATCAGATCGTACGTGATGCCCGTATGGCTGGAAACTTCGGTTGTTTCAATATGTCGGCATATGATGCCCAAGCTGTTATCGCTGATTCTGGCTCCAAGGACTTTCTCAAACTTAAAGGTAGTGGGAAAATGCTTCCTGCCGTCAGAGAAACAGATTCCTTAGGTGTGACTGACTTCGAACAGAGCGGTAAGGCGCTGATTTTCCAATACGGTATAGATACCGCATCACCAACCGCAGCAACAGTAGTGGCCAGCAGCTGCACAAACATTACCAAACCGGGAAAACAAATTACTGATAGTAAAGCAGCTTTAAAGACAGATGGTTCCCAAGCAGGCAATATTTCCATCATGAAACATGAGGTAAATGCCTACGCTGTTGGTACGGCAGGTGGGCAGAAAGGTCTTTACCGTTTTCAACTGACAGACAAAGGGGAGTGGAGTAATCCGCAGTTGCTGATTAAGGGAATTGAAAGTATGAGTATTCATTACTTTTATACCGAAGGCTGTCCTGAAACATTTGAGGAAAGTGAAGTAGCATCTGCGTCTGCCCCTGCCCCAACTCCTGTCGGAAATGCTCAGAAGCAGGGGGAGGATAAGTCAAAAGATGAAACATTTAAATATACTTCGACACTGTCTAATGATGAAGCCCCGGCCTCTATCGAACTCCTGCTGAATAGCGGCAGTATTAATGCAGGCGGAAGCAATGATGAAAACAAAGTTCAACTCTATCAAATCAACGCAACTGTACGCGGAGGAAACAAATGCGCAGACCGATTACTCTAAACCATCCTGCTAAAGCCTCTGCACAAAAAGGCTTCGCATTGTTCATCGTCCTGATGATCATGATCGTCATCGCCTTGCTCGTTGTTACTGCGACCCAGTCCTATAATACCGAGCAGCGAATCAGTACTAATGATGCCGATCATAAATTTGCTACGACGCTTGCGGAAGCGGCATTGCGTCAAGGTGAAAACGATATTTATTCTATTGAAGAAGGCACTCAAATTTTTAATGATCAATGTTCCAAGGGGCTTTGTAGAGCTAAACAGCTTAGTGTTAAAGAATACACTACCCCAACTGGTATTATTGATGTTAAAGGCGAGGCTGATCTGAGCAAAGTTGAAGAAGCTTGGAAAAGAAAGCATGCAGAATGTCTTGATTCATATTCTAAAAAAGAAACAGAATGTATTAATGTTAATGGTAGAGAGTATCCGCTTGATAAAAATAGCGGGGCTAAAAAACCCCCCCGCTACATTATCGAATACCTAAGCACCAATTCTACCGACAACCGTACCATTTATCGCGTCACTGCTAAAGCATGGGGAAAAAACGAAAATACGGTAGTCATGCTGCAATCCTATGTGGCTAATGAATAAATAGATAAAATCATGAATACGTCTATCACTAAATTTCAAGGGTTTACGCTGGTTGAGATGTTGATTGTCGTTGCTATCATCGGCATCCTCAGTACCATCGCTTACCCTTCCTATATCCATTACATTGAACGCGGCTATCAATCTCAGGCGCATGCTGAATTGGTTATCATCAATAATTCCTTGAAAACCAAACTGGTTAAAAACCCTGCCCTTAAAATGAAAGATGAAATTGAAGGAGATACAGGGTTTTTTAAAAAATATCATGCTACATCTGAAGTTGCGGCTAAATACGACTTCAGCGGTGAAATGAAAAATAAGGACGCTAAAAACAGCAGGGCTTATTATCTTTTTGCCACCCCGAAAAGTGGGACGAATTACAAACTTTCCGTCTGGATGGACAGTTTGGGCAATGCCTACAAATGTACCGATGCTGAATCAGCCAAAGCCAAGTTAACCACTAAAAACGGTAATACAGGTTGCGAACCGGTTTCAAATAAAAAGTAGAGAAAAATAGTTGATACTTTCCTGAGACTTTGTTTGATTATTTAAGAAATCATTACTCAGAAGGTCGTCTGAAATGATTTTTTAGGCTTTAGAATGGATTAAACCGCACCTTAGTAGATTCGCTAAGGTGCAGTTTTTATAGGCACAATGTACTTTACTGTGAAACTTAGGTTTTCAGACGACCTTTTAAATTGATTGGTAAATATAGTTTCAAGCAACTGCTTAAATCAATTTTCTTCTATGTCAATTTAGGATTTGAAACTTGAGTTTGAGGGAGAGCTTCTGATTCGGCGAAAGATCTTGTAGATGTCAACAACACGGATCTTAGAAACTAAAACGTCGTCTGAAACCTGTGATTGGGTTTTCAGACGACGTTTTGTATTGAATCAGCTTAGAATGAACTGACGATTTGTTTTAGGTTTGTTTTAAATCTTT
The DNA here is from genome assembly GCF_001808875.1 of Neisseria sp. HMSC064E01. Lineage (NCBI taxonomy): Bacteria > Pseudomonadati > Pseudomonadota > Betaproteobacteria > Neisseriales > Neisseriaceae > Neisseria > Neisseria sp. HMSC064E01. The sequence continues at coordinate 651 of NZ_KV794857.1, read as the reverse complement.
GCTTTGGAATTTAAAAAGCAGATTCGTTTCAAACTGTCAGTTCTTTTTAGTAAATCTTTAGCCGATGATATTGGATGCATTCAACCATACTGTTTGGTCGCTATCGAATTTTGCAAATACAGTATTACTGCTTGCACCTGCCGCACGATAAGCAAGAGTTTGCTGTGCTGAATCAAAAACGAGATAAGAGCGGTCGACATCGTAATAAGAAGGGTTGCTGACGAACATTTCTGACCAGCTAAAATTCGCATTGTTGCCACTCAATAATGAACGCATAGCAGACAGGTCGAGTTTGTCCATATAAGGGTTGAAGTCTGTCAAACGATCTGTGCTGCCGTCACGGATATCTGATGCAGTAAAGGCGACGGTGTCTCTGCCTGCACCTGTGACGATGGTGTCGCTACCTAAGCCACCTGCAAGATAGTCATCACCGTCTCCACCATTGAGGTAGTCATATCCATTGCCGCCTGACAGTGTGTCATCGCCGCTCATGCCGTATAGAGTGTCGTTGCCGTCTTCGCCACTCAAGCGATTATGTCCGCTGTTGCCGGTCAGGGTATTGTTGCCATAATTGCCAATACCGAAGATGTTGTTGCTGCCTGTCAAAGTCAGGTTTTCAACGTTGGTTGGGGCGGTGTAGGAAACGCTGCT
>NZ_KV794856.1:0-6609 GCF_001808875.1 Neisseria sp. HMSC064E01 | reverse complement strand
GTTCGGGATCGGAGAGGCTGTGCCATTGTCCGTAGAAGCGCAAGAGCGACGCGAACGAATGAAAAAACAGTTCGCCGACTAAAATATAGATGTAGAAACCTTAAAAGGCCGTCTGAAATACTATTTGCACTCATTCCCGATTTGCCGCAACGGATGTTATCGGACGGATTGGCAAAAGCGGAATTGCCCGCCGTCCGCACAGGCTTGGGATTCATCGATCGCAAGCTCGGCGGCTTTCTCGAACTGGGCTGGTATGCTTATCAAATGAAGCTCATCGGCACAGGCAACACCCCGCAGCCGAAACGCTCCGCGTGGGCGGAACTGTTCCGCCTGCTGAAAAACATCCGCCAACACCGCCTGCGTTCCGAACGGGCGTAAAAAGTGCGGTGGAATTTTTGCAATTTTTCGCTTAAATTCCATCGCTTGCAGCTACAAAAGTGCGGTCTATTTTACGAATTTTTCTTTATATTCCCCAACAGTAATCTGCGCCCTTCAAATTCCTTGCCGGCAATTTCCAAAGCGAAGCGTTCTTTGTCGGCGTCGCGTACTTTGTCGTGTATGGCACGTAATTCCTGCACGCTAGCACCCAATGCCTTGACGATTTCATCGCCCATTTTCATGGAAGAATAGAAGGTTTCGCGCACTACGAAATCCGCTTCCGCTTTCACTAGGGCCAGCGCATTGCGTCTGTCCCAGGCGCGCACGAACACCTTGGCGTTCGGGTTGATATGATGAATATTTTCCACAATTCTGACCGCACTTTCTCCGTCGTCCACGCATACCGCTACGATGTCGGTGTGTTCTACGCCGCAGGCATGCAGCACGTCGGCGCGGGTGGCTTCGCCGTAATAGACTTTGAAACCGTATTCGCGTGCGACGTTGATGGTGTCGGGATCGTTGTCCAGAATGGAAATGGTGGCACCGTAGGCTAGCGGCATTTGGCTGACCACCTGCCCCATGCGCCCGAATCCGATAATCAGCACGTTGCCGTTGAGTTCGCCCGCATGTTCTTCCACATCATCCACTGCCGCAGCTGCGGGGGGTTCTTTGGAACAGCGGTCGAACAGCATAACGCTGAAGGGTGTCATAATCATGGAGAGCACCACGATTGCCGTCATATTCGCTAGCACTTCCGCATTAATCGCCCGTTGTACGGCAGCGGAGGCGAGTAATACGAAGGCGAATTCACCGCCCTGCGACATCAGTACGGCGCGGTGTATCGCGGTGCGATGGCTTGCTTTGGCAAAACGCGCCACTCCATAAATGGCAAGGCATTTCAAGATAATCATCAGTACAGTGGCGGAAAGAATTACCTTCCAGTTATTGAGCACCGTTGCCACATCCAGCGACATCCCGACAGCTAAGAAAAACAGCCCGAGCAAAAGGCCTCGGAACGGTTCGATATCCGCTTCAAGCTGATGACGGAAGTCGGATTCCGACAGCAGCACTCCCGCCAGAAACGCACCCATCGCCATAGACAGACCGCCCAGCTCCATTAAATAAGCCGCACCGAGTACCACCAGCAGCGCGGCGGCAGTCATCACCTCGCGTGCTTTGGATTTTGCCAGAATTTTAAACAGCGGATTGAGCAGCCAAATACCTGTCGCAATCAACGCTGCCAAAGAAAGCGCGGCAACACCGATTTTCTGCCATAGCGGTACGGCATCGGCAACGGCATTGGGATTATCGGGTGCTAGAAATGCTACAATCGCCAGCATGGGCACAATCAGCAAATCTTCAAACAGCAAAATGGAGACAATGCGCTGACCTTGCGGTGTGCTGATTTCATGACGTTCGTCCATAATCTGCATGACCATTGCGGTGGAGGTGAGTGTAAAACCTACCGCCGAAATAAACGACATCACTAAAGAAAAACCGTAAGCCAGCCCGATTTGGGTAAGGAACAGACTGGAAAACGTCACCTGCAGGGTACCCAAGCCGAAAATCTGATTACGCAATTTCCATAAATGCGACGGCTTCATTTCCAGCCCGATCAAAAACAGAAACATCACCACGCCGAATTCCGCAATATGCAAAATAGCGTGGGAATCGGTAACGAGCTTTAATCCGAAGGGTCCGATAACCAGCCCCGCAGCCAAATAACCCAGAATTGAGCCTAGACCTAAACGTTTAAATAACGGCACGGCAACTACCGCCGCCCCCAATAACACCACCACGTGCAATAAATCGCCGTCAGCTGCTTCTACTGCCATAATTCCAGCCTTTGTTAATTCATAAAAATTTTTCGTATTATAAAGGAAAATCGCCGTAACACAAAAAAGCCGTCATTTGACGGCTTCCTCTAAGAAAAGTGCGGTCGGTTTTTGTTAAATTATTGCACTTTGCCGTCGATTTCGATCGGGGTATATTCCACCGGCACCCAAGTATAGCTGCCGTTGCTTTCGGCACGGATGTGTCCGATGCCGGGGAAGGGCATGTGTGCGCCAGCTATCCAGATTTTACGTGTGGCGGCATCTTTGAGCGCGGCTTGGCGGCTGGCGCGTGCCTGTTTGGGGTCGCTGTCAAACTCAATGGCGATTTCGGGATCAAGCATTTGCAGTGTGTGGTTGTGCATCAAATCGCCCCACACCAGCATGGTTTGTCCTTTTGAAGTGAACTCGATGCCATTGTGCCCAGGCGTATGACCGGGGCTGGGGCGCGAGCGCATTCCGGGTACGACTTCTTCGCCACTTTGATAAAAACGCACTTTACCTGCTTTGGCATAAGGCGCTACGGCTTCACGCGCTAGCGTTGCCAAGCCGCGTAGGGTTTCAGACGGCATTTCAGGCAGCCTGAAAACCTAAAAAGTTCCCTCCTCCATTTATAAAGGAGGACTAGGGGGCGTTCAGACGGCGTTTCAGGTTGCCTGAAACCCCCAAATCTCACACCGCAAAATGCGGCATCACGTTTTCGGCGAAATCCTGAATGGTTTCCAGCGCGCCGCGCCGTGTAGGTTTTAAGTTCACGGTAATGTGTGCCACGCCGTCGGCCTGCTGTTTCTGCCAAAACTCGACGATGCTTTTGGCGCCGCCGCGCAGGTAGATGTTGTTGTAGAACTCGGCGGGCGCGTTCGGGTCTTCCAAGAGTTCGACGAAATTCGCTACGCCAAAGGGTTTCCAGGTTTCGCCGTCGCCCAATTCTTTGAGCGTGTTGACGATGTCGCCCAGTTTTTCGGGAGCGATGCCGTACCAAATCCATGCGTCGCTTTCTCGGGCAATCCATTCCAGCTCTTGGCGGGCGCGGCCAATAGCGAGCATCGGCAAACCGTGTGCGGGTTTGGGCACCAAGTCCAAATTGCCGCTGAATCTGCCGTAGTGTTCGCTATTGAACGCGGGGAATTTTTCCTGCGTCAGGCGGCGGATGATTTGCCACGCTTCGCGGTAGCGTTCGGCGCGGTTGTTGAAATCGGAGGCAAAGGCGGGGTATTCGGTGGGGCGGTCGCCGCTGGCCAAGCCGAGCAGGAAGCGGCCGCCGCTGATTTGTTCCACCGACGCGGCTTCTTTGGCGGTGAGCACCGGTTCGCGCAGCGGCGACACATAGCCCGCCGAGCCGAGCGCAACGTTTTGGGTGAGCGCGGCGAGATAACCCAGCGTTACCGACGGGTCGTAAATCTGCGCGACATCGCCAAAACTCGGGTCGTAAAACGGCACATCGCGCACCCACAGCGTGGCAATGCCGCTTTGGTCGGCGGCTTTTATCACGGTGGCGAAGTCGTCCATTTCGGGCACGGGGCTGTCGGGATAGCCTTTGAAGGGCGCAATCAGGCCCAATGTGAGTTTGCCCGGTTGGAAAGTGCGGGCGAAACCGCGATGGTTTTGCAGGCGTTCGGGTAATTTCAGCGCAGTCATTGTTTTGCTCCTTGTGATGAGTTTTTGCACGGGATGAAGTATATTTGTTTTATTCGGGAATGTGCTTCCCTAATCTCGGGCAAGAAAATACCAAATGTAGGTCGGGCATTGATGCCCGACATTTTTAAATTTACCTGTATTTGTCGGGCATAAATGCCCGATCTGCGCAAGAAAAATTTATGGAACTCAACAATCTCAACGATATGACCGCCTTTGTCGCCAGCGTAAAAAGCGGCTCGTTTACCGCCGCCGCCAAACAACTCGGGCTCACGCGTTCCACCATCGGTAAACGCATCGCCCGCCTTGAAGCGCGGTTGAACGTGCGCCTTTTGCAGCGCAATACGCGCAACCTTGCGCCCACCGACGAAGGGCGGCTGTTTTACGAGCGCTGCACCGCCGTGTTGGAAGAGCTGGAAAACGCCGAGCAATGCCTCGCCCAACGCAGCATCGAGCCGCAAGGCCGTCTGAAAATCAGCGCGCCGCTGGTGTTGGGCAAAACCATCTTGCCGCCGCTGTTGGCGGATTTTCTCCACCGCTATCCGCAAACCAGCATCGAACTCTCGCTCACCGACGACTACGCCGACCTGATTTCAGACGGCTACGATCTCGCCCTGCGCAACGGCAATCCGCCCCAATGCGACAGCCTGATCGCCCGCACCGTCGGCAGCCAGCAAATGCTCACCTGTGCCGCCCCCGGCTACCTCGTTCAACACGGCACGCCGCAAAGCCCCGACGATTTGGCACGCCACCAATGCCTGCATTTCCTACACGGCGGCCGCGTCAGCCGCTGGCGTTTTCAACAAAAAGGCAAAGAAACCGCCTTTCAGGGCTGCGGACGCTTCAGCGCCGACAACGGCGAAGCCCTGCTGGAACTCGCGCTGTCCGCATTCGGCATCGTGCAACTGCCGCATTATCTGGTGCAAACCGCCCTCGATTCAGGCAGCCTGAAAAGCGTTTTATCCGATTTCCAACCCAAACCCGTGCCCGTGATGGCGGTGTACCCCAGCCGCAAACAGCTCTCGCCCAAAGTGCGGGCGTTGGTGGATATGATGGGGGAAGCGTGGGGGAAGGCCGTCTGAGATGCCGCCGGCCATTCCAAAAAAGCTGCCTGAAAAACAAAAAAGGCCGTCTGAAAACCTAATTCCGGGTTTCAGACGGCCTGAGACCTTTGCAAAATCCCCCAAAATCCCCTAAATGTCTTGGTGGGATTTTGGGGGATTTTGCAAAGGTCTCATGTAAAAATAAATCGATAAGGTCTATAATTGGCGCGCAATCCATCATTTCACAGAGACAAATTATGCACACACAAAATCTTATTATCGGCTTTGGCAAAGCGGGCAAAACGCTGGCGGCAGATTTGGCGAAACACGGGCAGCAGGTCGTGCTGGTGGAACAGTCGGCGCAGATGTACGGCGGCACTTGCATCAACATCGGCTGTATTCCCAGCAAAAAACTGATTGTCGAGAGCGAGCAGCGCGGGCATAACGCCGACAAAGCGGCAGTGTTTGCGGCGGCGATGAACGCGAAAAACACCCTGATTCCGAAATTGCGCGCCGCCAATTTCGCCAAACTGGACAATCTGGACGGCGTAACCGTGCTCAACGCGCGCGCCGAGTTTCTCGACGATCGCACGGTCAAACTGACTGACCCAGACGGCGGCGAGCAAACCCTTACCGCCGAACGCATTTTCATCAACACCGGTGCCACCCCGCGCCGCCTGGGTGTGGCGGGCGAAGACAGCCCGCGCGTACTGGACAGCACCGGTGTGCTCGCGCTGAACGAACGCCCGCGCCGCCTCGTCATCATCGGCGGCGGCTACATCGGCTTGGAATTTGCCTTTATGTTCCACGCTTTCGGCAGCGAAATCACCATTCTCGACGGCGGCGACCGCTTCCTGCCGCGTGAAGATCGCGACATCGCCGAAGAAATGCTGCGCGTATTAAACAGCAAAGGCATCAAGGTGTTGCAAGGCGTGAAGATTGAAGCGTTCCGCGACAATACGGCGGACACCAGCGTCATCACGTCGCAAGGCGAATTTACCGCCGACGCGGTGTTGGTGGGCGTGGGGCGCGTGCCGAACACGCAAGGATTGGGCCTGACAAACGCGGGCATCAAAACCGACCAGCGCGGCTTCATCCTCGTTGACGACCATCTGCGCGTGCAAGGCAAAAACCACATCTGGGCGATGGGCGACGTGGCGGGCAGCCCGATGTTCACCTACATCTCGCTCGACGACTACCGCATCGTGCGCGAACAGCTTTTCGGCGACGGCAAACGCAACCGCGCCGACCGCACCCCGTTCCCGACCGCCACCTTTACCGAGCCGCCGCTCGCTCATATCGGCTTAACCGAAACCGCCGCGCAGCAATCGGGGCGCGAGGTGAAAGTGTTGAAACTGAAAGCCGACGCAATTCCGAAAGCCAAAATCCTCAACCAAACCGACGGCCTGCTCAAAGCCGTGGTGGACGCGCACAGCGGCGAAATTCTCGGTGTAACCCTGTTCTGCGCCGAAGCGCACGAGATTATCAACCTGTTCAAAATGGCGATCGATCACCGCATCCCCGCCACCTACATCAAAAACCAAATCTTCACCCACCCGACCATCGCCGAAGGGCTGAACGATTTGTTCGCGGGCTGCTAAAAAACTGGTTGTAAAACGACCGCACTTGATACGGAAATGCCGTCTGAAAGCGATTTCAGAATCGGTGCGGGTATGTTGTTTGTAACCAAGTTTGTAGAGGCCGTTTTTCTTTGTCCAGCG
>NZ_KV794855.1:0-2034 GCF_001808875.1 Neisseria sp. HMSC064E01 | reverse complement strand
AAAGACAGGATACCCCGTTACTCCCCCTTTTTTTCCCGCCGATGTGATTAGTACGTACCTTTCAGGTGGAATTCAGTACGCGCTTTTTAGGCGGGAAAATATGTGTAGTACGCAGCAGAAATAATGTGCAGTACGCTGCACACTTTCTGCAAAGTACGCACAAAATTTGTGCTCAGTACGCGCATATTGGAATGTACAGTACGCAGCAAAAAAAGGGGGAGTAACGGGGTAATATGGCTAAAAACAGGTTTTGAATGGCGAAGCCAAATGAAGACTTATCCAGAAACAAAATGGGCGCTTATCGCCGAAAACTTAGGAGCTTGAATAATGGGAATGGGATTTTTTGATTATGAGGTAGCATTGGAAATACTTGGTCAGAGCAAACAGCCTTTGGTTTCTGCATTGTTTAACGAGCAGAACAGGGAAAATCCAGATCAGAAACTGATTGCCTTCTTAGAGCAAAAAAAAGCTGCTATCGACGATTTGATGGAAGAACTCGACCCTGACGACGAGTACCTGATTAAGTTGATTCTAAATCCCGAATATACTGTAATGCGGAAGAACGGCTGAACGAACAAAGCCACAGAACGAAAATAAAAAAAGGACAGTAAAGACTGTCCTTTTTAAATCTCTACTTTAATACCATGCAATACCATGATGGCTTTTAAACTGCTTCGTTCCAGCCATGACCATCGCCATTAATCCCCATTTTTAAATATTTGCCACCATTTACGGCGTGGTTTGACCTGTTCCGCAGATGCCTTGTTTTCCAGTAAAAGCATTGCCTGTTTCAGGCTACCTAGATGGTCTTTCAATGCCGCATTTTCAGCTTCCAAAGCAGCTAAACGAACGCGCATATCTGCGACATTTGGCTGTGCATTGTCAGCGACAAGATGTGTCATTGTCGCTGCGACATCTGTGACATTTGTCGCATCTGAAAATGCGCCATAGACCCTTAGAAGCTCCGAAGTATCTAGTCTTTTTCCATTGTCGCACTTGCTTAATTTGCCTGCGACAATGTCGCGCTGTATGGTGCGACGGCTTTTGCCAACCAGTCGAGCGGCTTCACTAATGGATACGAGCGCCATTTTTACTCCAAATCATTCTTCAGGAGGTTAATTTGAGTTTTTATCTCTAAGTATGGGAGCCGTTTCTTGGTCGAAAAGCCCTCCTTGTAGATTTCGCTCAAATTTGAAAAGTAGTGTAGATACTTTACGCCCACGTTTTCGGATCTCCCATTCAATTAACCAGCCGTCTTTTTCTGATAATTCTTTTATTGCTGGCTCAATAACTCTTTTTCTCAGTAATTGGAAATTTGTTTTATAGCTTTCTGTTGCCTCCATAGCATGCCAAAACTCTTCAATGGACATGGAAAGCCAGCCAGAGCCGTCAGCCTTGTCTTTCATTTGCTCAAAAAGTTCAAGTAGCCGCCAAGAATAAATGGACCGCAAAGCGGCTGCTTGTTGTAGCTGGTACTTTGTGAATTCTCTTTCTAGCTCAAAAAGGAAAGGGAAGATGTATTCAGAAAATCTGAATTTAACCAAACCTTCATCTTTAAAATAATCAAAACCTTGAACCCAAATCGTGGTTCGAGTACCAATTTTTTTGCCGTCTGTTATTTGCCAGGATAAGGTACGTTTCATCAATGTGCCTACCGCCCCCTTTAATTCGTTGTAGGCAGTGCGAATGTTTACACCGTAAGTGTCAGCATATTCCTGTGCTGACAACTTGATTTCCCCATTAACACCGCCGAGCTTGGCAATTCCGGCCATCAAAATTCTTTTCTCAACCAAATTCAATGTTTGAGCAGAGCGAACAATGTAGTTTGAAATAACGACATTGTTTGCAGTTAAAGAGACCGTATCTTTAACAACATTAGCCACAAATGAAACTCCTTTAGTACATTTGAAACATGCGCAAATCATGTTTCATTTTAATAAATAAAGCAAGTTTTTTTTTGTTTCATTTGTATCAAACCTGTTTCACTTCGCCTGTGGATTTTGTAGCAAAAATGTTTCAGTAAGTAGCAAAAAT